>JAFOEP010000140.1 GCA_017380115.1 Clostridia bacterium
ATTCCTCCTGGTGCTGTTAACAAATGTGCAAAAGTAGTAAAAACACCTTTAATACCTGAACAATTATTTCCAGATACTTCAGCACAATATTTAACAATTTCTGTAGGAGTTCCAAAGTAGAAAACTCCATTATTTTGATTTTTTATACTAATATTTGGTTGAGCTTCAACAAAAATTTCTTTATCCCCACATTCTGCTAATAATACTTTAACTGGTATTCCGAATTCTTTAAGAAATTTAGCAATTTTACTTTCAGGATCATGTAACTCCTCTACCGGTATACTATCATTTACAAAAAGCCGTTAAAGAACAACAGCCTTATACTATTATGTGTTCATACAACAAAATAAACGGTGTTTCAAGCAGTGAAAACGACTTTCTTCTTAATAAAATCCTGAGAGATGAATGGGGTTATGATGGTGCAGTCGTTTCCGACTGGGGTGCTACAAACAACAGAGTTGACGGAATCAAAGCAGGACTTGACATTGAAATGCCAAGTAGTGGTACTGTCAACACAAACAAAATTATTAACGCTGTAAAAGACGGCACACTCAGCGAAAACGACCTTGACAAAGTTGTAAAAAGAATTGTAGCCTTGATAAACAAAGCCCAGACACCTAAAAACGAGAACATTGTTTATGACAGAAATGAACAACTTAAACGAGCAATAAAATTTGCGAAAGAAAGTATTGTGCTTCTCAAAAATGACGGTGTCCTTCCTCTTAGCAAAGACAAAAAAATTGCTGTTATCGGTGAATTTGCTTCCAAACCAAGATATCAAGGAAGCGGAAGCTCAAGAATCAATTCATACAAAACAATCAGTTTCCTTGAATCGTTATATGACAATGAAAACTATACATATTCTCAGGGATACAACACAAAAAAAGATGTTGCTGACGAATTGTTGGAATCTGAAGCAATATACAACGCAAAAAACGCAGACGTTGCAATCGTTTTTGCAGGACTTACAGATTCTTTTGAATCGGAGGGATTTGACAGAACATGTCTTGATATGCCATCGTGCCAGAATCAGCTTATTGAAAAAATCTGCGAGGTTCAGGAAAACGTTGTCGTAGTTTTGCATAACGGTTCTCCGATAACAATGCCTTGGCTTGACAAAGTCAGCGCTGTTGTTGAATGTTACCTTGCCGGTGACGGCGTAGGTATTGCTCAGAAGCATATTCTTTTTGGTAAAACGAATCCAAGTGGTAAGCTTGCAGAATCTTTCCCAAAAAGCCTCGATGATGTTTCTTGCAAAAATAATTTCCCAGGAAACCGTAACACTGTTGAATATCGTGAAAGCATTTATGTCGGTTACAGATACTATGACAAAAATGATGTTGACGTTTTATTCCCGTTTGGTTTTGGTCTTTCCTACACTGAATTTGAATATTCTTCAATCAAACTCAGCAAAAAAACAAAACAAAACGGAGAAAATCTTACTCTGAGTTTTAAAATTAAAAACGTGGGTGACTATGACGGTGCTGAAGCTGCACAGATTTATGTCAGACCTGTTAACTCAAAAGTATTTAAGGCTGAAAAAGAATTAAAAGGTTTTGAAAAAGTATTCTTGAAAAAAGGTGAAGAAAAAGAAATCGAAATCGTTCTTTCCGATGACGCTTTTTGTCATTATGATATTGCGTCTTCTTCATGGAAAACCGAAAGCGGAAAATATGAAATTCTTGTCGGTTCTTCAAGCAGAGATATCAGACTCGTGAAACCTGTTGAAGTCAAGGGCGACAAAATTGACGAAACCGATGTTCCGGAATGTTATATGACAGGAAACGTTCAGGATGTTTCAAAAGAAGATTTTGAGGCACTTCTCGGCAGACAGTTGCCTGACCCTGATCCCCAGATTGATAAAATCACATTAAACGACACAATAGAATGTGCAAGCAATTCAAAATGGGGCAAAAGAGTCATCAAGTTAATTAATGCCGTAACATCAACAATGACATCAACCTCAATGGGCGACGGAGCTATGCTTTCAAATGTAATTTTTGAAACTCCGATTTCAAAATTTGTCACAATGACAGGAGGTAACTTTACCGAAGAATCGGCAACAAAACTCGTTAACATTTTAAACGATGATGATGTGTCGAAAAACTTCTTAGGAATTTTAAAAGGACTTCCGAAAATGCTGATAGACTTCATTAAATAATTAAACAATAAAGCGTCAGGAGCAGAAATTGTTCCTGACGCTTTTTCTTTATATGCTTTTGTTATTTTATTAAATCAATGCCTCTTTTAAGATTTTCTGCGTCAAGCATACCGCTTGCGTGATTGACATAATTTCCATCCTTGTCAATAAATACCGTCATAGGAAGTCCCCATGCGCCATAAGTAGTTGTTGCATCAAGATTCTTGTCATATAACACCGTGAAATCAAAGTCCGAATCATCAACATATTGTTTCGCGGAAAAAACAGTTTCTCTTCTGCCGTCGGTAACGTTCACCATCAAAAACTGAACATCGGGATTGTTATGATAAGCATCGTTAAAATCAGGCATCTCCTCTCTGCAATAATAACACCATGTTGCCCAGAAATTGAGAACAATCGGTTTCCCAAAGAAGTCGGATAATTTGACTTCATTTCCGTTTTCGTCAAACACTTTAAAATCCTTTGCCTTAGTGTCAACTTGTTCGCTTTCATATTCATCAGTAACCTTTGATGTGTTTTGTGTTACATCAGAAAATTGGTTTGGTGTATAGTTTTCCTTAAGAACACCGTATAAAAAATATATCCCGACAAATATTGCAACGCATATTAACGCCGTTATAATCAATTTGGTTGATTTTTTCATTTTCTGTCTCCTATCCAAGCACACTCAAAATTCTGTTCAATATTCCCGTCATCATTAAAAAGCCAACTACAATTAATATGCTTCCGCAAACTTTATTTATCACATTGTAATGCTTTTTAATAAAATTAAATGCCGTTTTCAATCTGTC
>JAFOEP010000141.1 GCA_017380115.1 Clostridia bacterium
CACCTGATATAAGTTCAAATGCTCTGAGGACAGCCTGATTGTGGAAGGTACCGCCCTGAACGACAATGTGTTCACCAAGGTCCTTGCTGTCAGCAAGCTTGATAACCTTATAAAGAGCATTCTTTATAACTGAATAAGCAAGACCTGAGGATATATCGGGAAGACCGGCACCCTCTTTCTGTGCCTGCTTTACGTTTGAGTTCATAAAAACGGTACAACGTGTGCCCAGGTCAACGGGAGTTTTTGCAAAAAGAGCTTGTTTGCTGAATTCTTCAGCAGTATATCCGAGGGAATTTGCAAAATTTTCGATGAAAGAGCCGCAGCCTGAGGAGCAAGCCTCATTGAGCATAATTGTATCAACTGCACCGTCACGGAGCTTGATACACTTCATATCCTGACCGCCTATATCAAGAACGCAGTCAACATCCTTATCAAAGAATGATGCGGCTGTACAGTGCGCGATTGTTTCAACCTCACCTTCGTCAAGGTTGAAGGCAGTTTTGAGAAGTCCCTCACCGTAGCCCGTGGAACAGCTTCTTGCAATACGTGCGGTTTCGGGGAGCTTTTCGTAAATTTCAGCTATTGCCTTCTTTGCTGTTTCAACGGGGTTACCCTCGTTGCTTGAATAGAAGGAGTAGAGAAGCTTTCCGTCATCACTGATAAGAACAATTTTGGTGGTTGTTGAGCCTGCATCAATACCCAGGAAGCAGTCACCATAGTATGTTGATATGTCAGCCTTCGGTACCACGGCTTTACTGTGTCTTGCAACGAAATTGTTATATTCCTCCTCATTCTCAAAAAGAGCAGGAAGACGGGGCATTTCAAAGGAAACCTCAACACCGCGTTCAAAACGTCCGATTAACTCATCAAGCTCAACTTCACTTCCGCCGTCTGTCATTGCGGCACCTGCGGCAGCAAAGAGGTGTGAGTTTTCAGTATCGGATATTGTTTCCTCAGTAAGATTAAGTGTTCTTATAAAAGCATTTTTCAGCTCGGGCATAAAGTGTAAGGGGCCTCCGAGAAAAGCAATGTTGCCTCTGATGGGCTTACCGCAGGCAAGACCTGAAATAGTCTGGTTTACAACAGCCTGAAAAATTGATGCGGCAAGGTCAGCCTTTGTTGCACCCTCGTTAATAAGAGGCTGGATATCTGTCTTTGCAAAAACACCGCATCTTGCTGCAATGGGATAAATCTGCTTATAATCCTTTGCAGCCTCATTAAGACCTGCGGCATCTGTCTGCAGAAGAGCAGCCATCTGGTCAATGAAAGAACCTGTACCGCCTGCACAAACACCGTTCATTCTTTCATCAAGTCCGCCCTTGAAGTAGATAATCTTAGCGTCCTCTCCGCCAAGCTCAATTGCAACATCAGTCTTCGGTGCATAGCACTTTAAGGCAGTTGCAACAGCAACTACCTCCTGAACAAAGGGAATATCCAAGGACTTTGAAAGATTGATCGAACCTGAACCCGTAATATTTATTTTAAGTTTTTTAATTCCTGTTTTTTCAGCAGCTTCCTTAAGAAGCTCTGCAAGTACCTCTCGGCATTGAGCCATATGACGACGGTAAACCCCGAAAACAATATTATTATTTTCGTCAATAACGGCAAGCTTTACCGTGGTAGAACCAACGTCAATACCTGCACGGTATTCCATCATTTTCGAATCCTCCTATATGTAAGGGAAAAGCAACTTAAACATCTTTTCGTTAATAATTTTTAATATTTTTTACGCTTTTTATAATAATATATTAACAGATTTTTAAAAGTGTATAATTTTCTGTACGTATAGAAGAGTAACACACTTCGCGGTTTTTGTCAACCGAAAAACAATCTTTGACATAAAAGACAGGGGACGGTTCTCTGTCTTTTTTATATTTTCTTATCCTTTTCGTATGCTGATTTTAGCGCAGAGTTTATAATCTTATCAAATTCTTCGTCAATCTCTGTTTTGCCCGTTTCATTAACGCATTTTATTATCTCGTTACATACAATATCAATCGCTTCTTTTTTCGTGATGCCATATTTGACAAACGTTCTTGAAACTGTGTCTGCGAAACTATAAACATAAGCCGGTGAACATCCTGCAACAGCAGAGAAAACCGAGAAAAGTTTTTCGTCAATTTCTACTGCCTTTCCAAAACAATTGAGTATTTTCTTTGCAAGTTCTGTTTCTTCTTCGTTGACAAATTCGTTTGCAGTATATCCTGAAATTGCTTCTCCTGCAACTGCGTTTATGTTTGGCATAACTCTGACAATCGGCAAGTCACATTTTACCAACGATTTAATTTTACTCAATTCCTGTCCTGCCGCTATGCTGATTAAAAACGTTTTTTCCCTTTCAAACGCAGATGACAATTCAGGCAAAAGAGACGGAAAAACAATCGGTTTGACAGCCAATATTATTGTAGCACATTTTTCTATAAGTTCTTCATTACTTTTGGCAACTGTGATACCGAGTTCATTTTTTAACAATTCTGTTTTGCTTTCATCTCTGTCAAAAACTGCAATTAAATTGTTGTCAAATTTATTTGATTCTATCATACCGTGGATTATAGCACTTGCCATATTACCTGCGCCAATAAATCCAATCATATTGTTTTTCATAATTATCCCCTCATCATTTCGTTGATTTTTATGATTTCGTCAATTTCACGGCTTATATCCCAAAGCATTTTCTTGCAATCTTCTTCTCTCAGAAGTTCTTTTCCTGCAAGACGGACGGACTGAATAAATTTCTTGCTGACTTTAATTTTATTAAAAACCACAGGACAACTGTTCAGCCCACGAATATCATATATCACTTTCAGTTTTATTTCACCGTTTTCTTCATAAACATACGGAAAAAGCGGATACATTCTGCAAGACAGAGGTCGTATTTTCCTGTTACAGTCCGATTTACAAATCAATATATTTCTGCCAATAGAATCTTTTTTAATTTGAAAACCCTTTTTATCTGAAAACAATTTTTCTTCGCCGGGATACAATATCATTCCTCTGTCATCAGCACCCTTGCAGCAAAGTCCGTCACAAAGTTTGCCACAGTCATATTTCAGAGGAGTATCATATTTCAACCTGCCGTATGCCGAAAAAACTGCGTTCTTTTTCATTTCTTACCTCTGTTAAAATGCAACATTAAATATTATCCCGAATATTGCTGAAATACATATCAGTAATATAGGTGATATTTTTTTGTCACGAATTTTTTTGTATATAAAACCTATTATTGCAATCAACAAAAATATGACAATTTCTTTCCATTGAAAAATAATTTTGTCTCCGATCGAAGAAACAGACATTAACGTACTCATTCCGATTATGATTGCAGTTGCAACTATCAATCCGACAACGCAAGGTCTTACTCCTGCAAGAAACCCTTGAACGCCCTTGTATTTTAAAAATTTTTTCAAAATCACAAGAATTGCAAGAATGATAAAGAAAGACGGAAGAACAACGCCTGATGTTGCACAAATCGAACCAAGTATTCCGCCCTGAGATGAGCCCACAAATGTTGCCATATTTATTGCAATCGGTCCCGGTGTGGACTCGCAGACTGCAACAAAATTCAGAAATTCTTCGCTGGTAAGCCAGTTGCTTTTAACAACGGCATCGCTGATCAACGGAATCATTGCATATCCGCCACCAAATGTGAACAACCCAATTTTAAAGAAAGTGAGGAAAAGTTCAAGATAAATCATTTTTCCACCTCATCTTTCTTTTTGATAAGGCTGATATAATATGCAACGAGTCCTATCACTCCGCTTATCAAAATCAAATAAATTGATGAAAAATTCCAT
Organism: Clostridia bacterium; assembly: GCA_017380115.1. GTDB lineage: Bacteria > Bacillota > Clostridia > Oscillospirales > Acutalibacteraceae > SIG575. Next base: position 3,795 of record JAFOEP010000141.1, read on the forward strand.
GCAAATAATGATATTAAAAGCATCGAGCAAATCACGCTAACAAGTATAATGATATTCAGCGCAGTTTTCTTCAATCCTTTCAGCATCTTTATTCCTGCCGACAAAATCAGATAAACAACACACGCCTGTATTCCCTTGAATGCATACTGAACATATTCAAACTGTAAAAATTTATCAAAAAACAATGATATTATATAAATAATTACAAAAGATGGCAGGACAACTCCAAGAGTTGACAACAAAGATCCCCAAAAGCCTGCTTGTCTATAACCTATATATGTTGCCGAATTTATCGCAATCGGTCCCGGAGTGGATTCTGCAATTGCGACCATATCGAGAAATTCCTCTTTTGTCATCCACTTCTTGTTTTCAACAAACTCATTTTCGAGTATCGCAATCATAGCGTATCCACCGCCAAAAGTGAATGCACCTATTTTAAGAAACGTTAAAAACAAAGTTAATATTTTTTTCTTTTTCATCTCTACACCTCATTATATTTTTTATTATACATTATTATAAAGCAACTTTCAATTGTTTAACCATAATTTGCAAAACAGTTTTTTATATGATAAAATGTTTCAGGAACGGATGTGTTGATTATGGAAATGAAAGAAATTGCATACATTAAAACCGATTTTAAAGAAAAATTTGGCATCCCACGTCAAAGCGGAAGAGTTGAAGAATTGAAAGGACAGATATTCTTTTTGCCTGAATATCAGAACGACGAAGCAATCAGAGGACTTGAAAACTTTTCTCACATCTGGCTGTTGTTTGATTTTTCACTTTCGCACAAAGATAATTGGTCGCCGACTGTCAGACCTCCGAGACTGGGAGGCAACAAAAGAATCGGTGTTTTTGCGAGCCGTTCTCCGTTCAGACCTAATCCAATCGGACTTTCGTGCGTCAGAATAGAGAAAATTGAAAAAACAAAAGAATTCGGGAATGTGATTACCGTTTCGGGAATTGATTTGCTTGACGGCACTCCTATCCTTGACATAAAGCCATACATTCCTTATACTGACTGCAAAGCTGATGCAAAAGGCAGCTTTGCCGAAGAATTAAAAGATTATAAAATCAAAGTCGTTTTTCCCGATGAGCTTCTTGAAATAATCCCCGAAGATAAACGACCCGCTTTGATTAATTGTATTTCCGAAGACCCTCGTCCGTCATACCAGAATAATGAAAACAAAATATATAAAATGTCATATTGCGATTTTGATATACATTTCAAAGTGGAAAATCAAACAGCAACCATTATAAACGTTGAAAGAAAGATATAAAAAAATGCCAACTATTCAAATTCACCGAGTGTTGAAAAGTTGGCAATATTTTTTTATGATACTCTTATGACTGCGTATCCCTTATCACTGTTTGTTTTTATATTCAATGAATTTTCTTTTAGTTTTGGCTGAGTGATTTCAGCACCATAAACATCAAGATTCTCAATTCTCATATCTGTCATATATTCCGGCAAAACTATATTTTTGTCAATTTTCTTTTGAGAATCAATCATAAGGTATATATCATCGTTATACCAATACCAGCAAAGAGATGAAATATCCTCATCGTTAAAATTGTTTGTTTTATTCTCTATCGGAATAATATAGCTTACAAATTTATAACTTGTATTTTGGGTGAAAATGGTTTCTTTGCTTACCAATCGAGGAGAAATACAGCTTTTTTTTGCATTGAGCAAAC
>JAFOEP010000142.1 GCA_017380115.1 Clostridia bacterium
CATATCTCCACCTCCAACAAACGAAACTGAACTTACGGTTTCTATTGTAAAATGAGCAACAAAATTATTATATCGAACAAATGTTCTATTGTCAAGTGGGAAATATTGAAAAACGAAAATTATTATGATAAAATGATAAAAGTCAGGGGGGAGACGAGATGAAATTTGACGTTACATCTCTCGGAGAGATATTGATAGATTTTATCAATGACGGAAACGATGATGACAAAAGCAGTCGATTTCTCAAAAAAGCGGGAGGCGCACCCATAAATTTTCTGGCAACTGCGTCGGCTTTTGGATTAAAGACGGCGTTTATAGGAAAAGCAGGTAAAGATATTTTCGGAAAATATCTTTTAAACGTGCTGGAAGAAAACAAAATAAACGCTGACAATCTGATTTTTGACGAGGAGCACAATACAACACTTGCGTTTGTAGAAATTGATGAAAACGGAGACAGAAGTTTTTCTTTTTACAGAAAATACGGTGCTGACACGTACCTTGAAGAATCAGATGTTGACGAAAATCTGATTAAAAATTCAAAAGTTTTTCATTTTGGCTCACTTTCTTTTACGTCGGAAAAATCATCAAAGGCAACATTATATGCGTTAAAAATTGCAAAAGAAAACGGTTGCGTTGTGACGTACGACCCGAATTATCGTGAAGCGTTGTGGAAAAGTGAAGATGAAGCGATAAAAACAATGAAAGAAAATCTTCAATATGCAGATATTGTGAAATTTTCAAACGAAGAAGTGCAGATGATAACGAGCAAGAGAGATAAAAACGAAAATCTGAAAGAAATTTCCGAGAAGTATAACATAAAAATAGTGTTGATAACGGACGCAGAAAACGGAGTGAATTATTTTTGCAACGGCCATTACGGATATCTTGATTCACTCAGAATTGAACCAGTCGACACGACAGGTGCAGGAGATATATTTTTTGGCACATTTGTCTCGGAATTTATAAAGGGGAATGAAAAAGTTGAAAGTGTCACAGACATAGAAAAGTATGTCAGAAAAGCGATTGAAATATCGGGAAAAAGTACATTGAAAAAAGGTGCAATTTCCTCAATACCTGAAATAAAATAATTATAAAACATAAATTAAAATCACCCGACAATGCAACGCTCGGCAAAAGCGTATATCGGGTGATTTTTTATTGTTCAATTTAATTTTACAATCTGATTGCCCTTGAAAAATTTATAAAGTAAGCTTACGGGCAAACTTAAAAACAACAGCGTTGCAATATTAAAGAATAATATCAAGAGTCTGCATAAGGTCGTCAATTTTGTAGTCGCACAATTCGCCGACACCTGCCTGGTCAATATTGCCTCCTGAAATTCCGACGCAGGAGAAGCCTGCAAGCTTAATTGAAACAACGCCTGCTGAGCTGTCTTCGATACCGATTACCTTGTGACGGTTTTCAAAAGGCATACCAAGACCGACTCTTGCTGTTTCAGCATAAAGCCACGGATGAGGCTTCGGAGCAAGTTCACCGAGAGTACCTGTCTGACCTTTTCTGAGTGCCTGACCGGCAGTGATTATGCTGTCATAAAATTCAGTCGGGTCGCCCATATCAAGCTGTCTGAAAGCAGAAATGATTTCCGGCATAGCCTTTTCATAAAGTCCGCTTGTAACAAGACCGATTTTAATGCCTTCTTTTTTGACAGTGAGAAGAAATTCTTTAAGATTCGGGCTTGGAGTGAAAGCGTCCTGTTTTCCTCTGCCTTTAAGGATTTCGTCCATTTCGTAGTTTACAATTTCAAAATAATATTGTCTTGCAAGTTCAAGAGAACCGCCCGGAACATATTTATCTATCATATATTGAAGATGTTCGGAAACAGAATGCCCTGAAATAAAAGGTTCATCTTCTTTTTCATATTTAAAACTACTGTTTGAAAGAAGTCTTGCAGTTGTCTGTTCAATTACCCACATCCAGAAACTTTCTGAATGTACGGAAGTACCGTCAAGGTCCATTAAAATTGCATCAGCTTTTTTTTCAAAATGAGTTTCATACATAGGATAGATTGCAGGATAACCGAGACCGCTTTTTACATAGCAGAGTTTTTTGTCGTCAAACTCAACTATATCAATTTTTTTGTCATCAGGAGTCCAGATTTTTTTAACGCCGTCTTTGCCGACTTGAAAAAAATCGCTTTTTTGAATTTCATTCATTATTATAATACCTCAACTGTATAGATTTTACCTTTGCCGACGTTTACTTCAACACTGTTTTTGTCGGTTTTAAGTTGTTCGTTCACTTTTCCGTCAAGTCTGATACTCTGAGCAGATTTTATATCGAAACCGAGATTGATTTTGCCTTCAATTGTATGGTCGGTAGGATTGTAAATTCTGATAAGAAGAGTATCGTTGTCAGATTTTGTGATTGAACTGAGAATAAGGTTGTCGCCTTCGATTGTTACGAAGCTGTTGGTTGTATCAAAAATACCTTCCTGTTTGCCGAATTCGCAAACCTTGAGCGGAGCATTGAAAGCAAGAGCTTCGTTATAAAGTTTTGATTCTTCCCATTCACCTGTATGAGGCATAAAAGCGTAACGATAAGTGAAGCTTCTCAAAGACTGGCTGCTTTCGTCACCAGGATATTCCATCCAGAGTCTGTTGTCGCAAGCAATTCTGACTCTTGTGCATCTGACAAGACCCATTGCAATTGTCTGGTTGTCGTCATTTTCAAGAATTTCATAGTCTTTTGTTGCGTCGGTCAGAACAGCAAATCCGTTGTTTTCGTCAACAAGGTCATACCACATCTGAGCAGGGTGACGAGCAAGTTCGTTTCCTCTGACATCACCGTCAACTGAAGGTTTAACAGGGAATTTGGTTACCATGAAAGAACCTTCTGCAAAAGTGTTTTCTGCGTTAAGGCCTGTCGGCATACAAACTTTAAAGTAGTGGTCTCTTGCGGTGTTTTCAATTGTTGTAACAACTTCAAGGTGTTTTGAACCTTTTCTGAGAGTCATTTCAACTTCAATCGGCATATCAACAAGAGTTTCACTTCTGAGCTGTTGTGCAAAATCATATCTTGCCGGAAGTTTCATTGTCATTTTGACATTGAATTTAACAACAAGAGGACCGTTTACAGTAACGCTTACCAAAGCTTTTTCACCAAGACTTGTGATAACTCTGTCGCAAGGGATATCGTTGTAAGTCCACATATTACCCTGGTCGCCCATGTCCATAAAATAGTTAAGGTTTTCGTAAATTTTTCCTGTCTGTTTGTCTGTTACATTTACAGTACCGTCAGGGTTGACTTTAACACGAATAAATTCGTTCTGTGCTTCGTTTACGCCACAAAGCATATTGTTTGAAAGAATTCTCGGTGCGTCCCAATCTTCGTGAGGATAAGGATATTCGTTCTTTTCTGCCCATTTGATTTTATATGTTTTGTATCCGACAGCGGGGATATCCTTTGCTTCAAAGAAAAGATGAACTTTTGTGCAATAGAAAGGCATATTTCTGCTTCTTGGATGATAAATACCTGCACGGACATTTGTCTGACGTTCAACTTCCTGAACTTTGACAGGGTTACCGTTTTCATCTTCAATGATAATATATTTGAGAATTACATCACTCGGAATATCAACATAAGCTTCAACAATTTCGCTTCTTGCAAAAGAAGAAGGATTGTGAACAGCAAGGAAATATTCTGTGTCAGAAATTTTAGAAGTGTTGATTTCTTTCGTGATATTTTCAAGTCCTTTTCTTTCAAGACCTTTTGCAATAATACCTGCCTGAGAAAGTCTGGACATTTCTCCGTCAACAAGAGTCTTCGGACCAAGACCGTGCATTGAATCGTGAGCATGGCTCTGGAAAAGAAGCTTCCAGAGTTTTTCAAGATATGTATCAGGATATTTTGAAAGTCCGTGTCTCCATGCGATTGCAGAAAGTGGTTCTGCATAGCGTGTGACAGTGTTTTCTGTGTGAGAGTTTTCAATCATAACTTCCGGATGAGTTGAAAATACGTCAGTATGTATGCTTCCGACAGGGCCGTCACGCATAGGTCCTTTTACTATATCAAGGTTGTCAACTTTTTTGAGTTCATCTTTAAGTTCTGTGAGATAATCAGTAAGAGTTGAATGAACAATTTCAATTTCACCCTTATATTCTTCCTGGAGTGCTTTGATGTAATCAGGGGTAAGAGGATGGGGCTCTGTGAAGTCTGTACCGTCAAACATAAGAACGCAGTCAGGTGCAGCAGTTCCTTCAACTGTTTTCAAAGCTCTTTGCATACCTTCACGGAGTTTTTCCGGATGATATGAAGTTTCAGGGTCAAGAATATCATAAAACCAGCCGTAATCATCTTTGTTGGCTGTGTGGAATACTTTTCCGAGTTCACCCCAGGTATATTGCCAACGTTTATCCCAAGCGTCTTTTGCGTAAACAATCGGAATATGACCTGCAAAGAAGAAGTTCCAACGAGCTTCAGGTCCGAGATGCGAAGCATAAGCCTGAGTACCGTCGGGCGCTTCCCAGATAAATTCGTGATATTTTGATTTTTTCGGGTCCATATATTTATAGAAAACAATATTATCAATGTCAAAGTCAGCATAAATCTGAGGCAACTGACCAATCTGACCAAAAGAAAATACGTTATAACCACATTTAAGAGGTTCACCGAATTCTTTACATTTTTTTGTGCCGTACTGAATATTTCTTACAACACTTTCACCCTGAATAGGAGCACAGTCAGGCAAAGTAAACCAAGGGCCGATTTCAAGCTTGCCTTCCTGAACATATTTTTTGACAGTATCTTTCATTTCAGGACGAATTTCAAGATAATCGTCAATGAGAGTGAGCTGACCGTCGCACAAAAATGAACGGTAATCTTCTCTTTCTTCCATTATTTCAAAAAGATGGTCAAACAAATCAACCAATCTCATTCTTGTTCTTTCGAATTCCCAGCGGAATTCTCTGTCCCAGTGGGTATAGGTTACGATATGTACTTTTTTCATAACTTATTTTCCTTTCTTTAATTGTCGAAATACGACGGGTTTTAAAAACAAAACAATTCTATCACGCAAGACAAGTATTGTCAATTGAAATAAACAAATTTTGCGGAGTTATTTCAGGTATGCTTCCAGACGATAAATGGGTTGACCGAGGTCAGAAAATCTTTTTTCATATTCCGTCATAATATTGTTTTCGAAATCGCTGTTATGCAAATCAAGAGAAACATTTTGCAAAGCATATCCGTTCTGAGAAAATTCCGCAATAGAATATTCAAAGAAATGCATATTATCTGTCTTTTGAAAAATCATTCCGTCTTTCTTTAAAAACATTTTATATAAATTTAAAAATCTGCCGTTTGTCAGACGGTGATTTTCATATCTTTTTTTAGGGTAAGGGCAGGAGAAATTGAGATAAATATTATCAATTGAATTTTCCGGAAAATATTTTGGCAGGTATTCTGCACCGCATTTAAGAAAAATAATATTTTTTATGTTTTCTTTTTCTGCTCTTTCGCAACCGTTGACGATTACGTTTCCGATTTTTTCAACAGCAATAAAATTTTTGTCGGGATTTTGTTTTGCAAGTTTGCAGATAAATCCACCTTTTCCACATCCGATTTCGAGCTCAACAGGATTGTCGTTTCCGAACATTTCTTTGAAATCAAAATATTCTTTTTTGTCAATCGCTGTAAGACTGTTAAGGTCATCGCTTCTCAGAGTAATCAGATTGTTTTCACAATTAAGCAATCTTTTTTCAAGGTTTTTCTTTTTGCGCATTCTCATAATGTTTTTTCCTAACTGTTATAATTTTTTTGTTGTACAAATCAAGTTCTTTAAAAATTTCTTTTGTATTTTCAATACTTTTTTTGTTTGTGTTTTTAAAAATATCATTTGCTCTTTGAAAGCTTCTGTGTTCACGCCTGAAAACAATTCCTGCAATTCTTATCAGCCAGAAAACGGGCAGCAAAAAAGGAACTTTTTCCAAAGCGGGATAAATTTTTTTCAAGTCTTTATACGGAAGAAAAATTTTTGAAAACATAAATAAAATTTTTTCAAAAAACAAAGGCTTGTTATTGTTCATTCTGATTGAAGCTGCGTTTGAAGCATTACCGTTTCTGTTGCCTGAAATTATAAAGTCAGTAAGCCTGTCATAAAACTCAGAACTTTCTTTGTTTTCAAACCAGATTTCTCCCAGAGTTTTTAAAGATTGATAAAACTTTAATATTCCGTTTTTTTCAAGGTAATCATATAAAACTTTTTCGTCAATTTCATTTTTGTAATTTTTTATATACAAATATATATCTGTTACGGAGTGTATTCCGATGCCTGCATTTTTCGAAAAGTTTTCTGCAATATGATAAACAAGATATGCAAGTTCAAATTCTTTTTTTAAGACTAACGAGCCGTCTTTTTCAATTGTGTTTTGCCACACGTTTTCAAAGAAATTATTTTCAGAACATAATTTCTTGTGAATCTCAACACAGATATAAGGCTTCTTTGTGAAAACATAATGTTTGTCGTTACGGCTGTCAAAATCATAACCTGCATTTTTAAAAATTTTATACGATTTTTCATAATCCTTTTCTTTGACCAGCACATCAATGTCACAACTGTAACGCCAATATTTTTCGGGGTAAAGATTCTGAAGATTCGCACCCTTTAAAAGAACAAAATCAACATCGTTTTCTTTAAAAATTTTTGTAATGTTTTCTCTTGCATTTTTTCTTGCGAGAGATGACATTAACATAATCTTATCGGAGGCGGAAATTTTTTTGAGAATATCTTCGTCAACTGAAATTGAAGACAACTTCAGAGCTCTTGACAAAAGACTTGAAATGCAATGCGAAAGTGCTATTGAACAGACTTTTCTGTAATTGACATTTTCATAGTTTTTGTCAATGGGAGTATTTGTTATTGCACTTTTTACAGCATCAATAATAAACTTATATTCTTCACTCAGACAGCTCAAAATCTCACCTCTGAAAAACAAAATCAAACTATATAAAATGATAACTTATTAAAAATTAAAAGTCAATAATTTAGTCATAAAATAATGAGCAAAGATTGTTGACAAGAAATATTTTAATGTGTTATACTATATAAAATAAATTCAGAGGACTTATATTATCAAGATTACCTTGTCAGCCGACAAGGGTTTTTTGTATAATAAATCGGTAACGATTGAAGGGAGAAAACATTATGCCGAAATTTATCAACGAACCATCGCATACATTTAACGAATATCTTCTTATTCCGGGCTATTCATCAAGTGAATGCGTTCCTGCAAACGTGTCATTGCAGACACCGCTTGTAAAATACAAAAAAGGTGAAGAACCATCAATAAAAATGAACATTCCGCTTGTTTCTGCAATTATGCAGTCAGTTTCAGGCGACAGACTTGCAGTGGCACTCGCAACAGAGGGTGGTGTTGCTTTTATCTATGGCTCACAATCTGTTGAAGCAGAAGCTGAAATGGTAAAGAAGGCAAAATCATATAAAGCAGGTTTCGTAAAGAGCGATTCAAACCTTAAACCTGATGCAACTCTTGCAGATGTTATTGAATTGACTCAAAAAACGGGACACTCAACAATAGCTGTAACTTCTGACGGAACATCAGACGGAGAACTTCTCGGCATTATAACCGGAAGAGATTACCGTGTCAGCAGAATGTCAAAGGATATCAAGGTTACTGAATTTATGACTCCTTTTGACAAATTGATCTGGGCAAAAGAAGGCACAACTCTTAAAGAAGCAAACGATATCATCTGGGACCATAAGCTCAATTCACTTCCGATCATTGACGACAAGAACAGACTCTGCTATATGGTTTTCAGAAAAGACTATGATTCTCATAAACAAAATCCTAATGAGCTTCTTGATGGCGACAAGCGTTACGTTGTCGGAGCAGGTATCAACACAAGGGACTATGCTCAGAGAGTACCTGCACTTGTTGAAGCAGGCGCAGATGTTCTTTGTATAGATTCATCCGAAGGATTTTCTGAATGGCAGAAGCTCACTCTTGATTGGATAAGAGAAAATTACGGCGACAAAGTTAAAGTCGGTGCAGGAAACGTTGTTGACGCAGAAGGCTTCAGATTCCTTGCAGAAAGCGGTGCTGATTTCATCAAAGTCGGTATCGGCGGCGGTTCAATCTGTATTACCCGTGAAACAAAGGGCATCGGAAGAGGACAAGCTACTGCATTGATTGAAGTTTGTGAAGAAAGAGACAGATATTTTGAAGAAACAGGCATATATATTCCGATTTGCTCAGACGGCGGAATAGTTTATGACCATCATATCACATTGGCACTTGCTATGGGTGCAGACTTTGTTATGCTTGGCAGATATTTTGCACGTTTTGATGAAAGTCCGTCAAACAAAGTCAGCCTGAACGGAACATACTATAAAGAATATTGGGGAGAAGGCTCTGCAAGAGCAAGAAACTGGCAGAGATATGACCTTGGTGGCGACAAGAAACTTTCTTTCGAAGAAGGCGTTGACTCTTATGTTCCTTATGCAGGTAGCCTCAAAGACAACGTTGCATTGTCACTTGCAAAAGTACGTTCGACAATGTGCAACTGTGGAGCTCTTTCAATCAGAGAACTTCAGGACAAAGCAAAAATCACTCTTGTGTCCGCAACAAGCATCATTGAAGGTGGAGCTCACGACGTTATACGCAAGGAAAAAAGTGAAAGTATAAAATAAAATTATATATAATATAGTATAGAAGGCGAAGTTGTTGTCAACTTCGTCTTTTTTGTTAAACATAGGAATAGCTGTTATGTTTTAAAAGTATAGATAATAAGAAACTAAAAGCGTTGATCGGGCGAAACTGTATTTGTTTGAAATAATTGTTTTAACAGGACAATCAAAGAAAGGTTTTGATAGCATATATACTGGTTTTACAGATGAATTTTACCGAAAAAAATGAAAAATAATTAAAAATAATTATACGATTGTTCAATATGTAAAAAAGAACTTTTTTTCATTTGTATATATTTACTAAAATATGAAAAAATAGTTGCAAAAATTAATCCTTTATAGTAAAATTATCTTGTTATAAAATCTTTTGTTCAAACTTTTCAGGAATTGTAAAACAATCCGTCATTTTTACAGCCTGAAAGGATTTTGGAAGAGGTATTTAATAATAAAAATTTTTAATAATGGGAGGTAGATCAATTTATGAAATTAAAACGTGTACTTTCTGCAATTTTGGCTCTTTGCATTGTTGCAAGCTGTTTTGCAGGAATACAAATTAATTCGTACGCTTATAGCGTTTCAATGGACGGTGACGTAACAGTCGACAAGTCTGTGTCAACAACTGTAAAAGTTTCAGGTATTTGGGATGCCAGTGGAGCCAATTTAGAAGGTCAAGGTTGTACTTGTAATGGTGTTGCCGGCACAGGAAAACCTATTACATCAAGCGGTACCACTTACTATTTGGAATATACTTTTGATGTTTCAACATGGGCACTTGGCACATATCAGGTAGACGGATATATCAATATGTATGCAGTGCTCAATGGTTGGTATGTTGTTAGAGATACAGCACATGGATATTGTAATATTATAGTTACATGTAGCCATTCTGCCGGTAGAACAGGTAGCCAGACATGTACAACAGATGAAACATGTGCAGTCTGTGGTGAGGTAACAAAAGCAGCACTCGGTCATAATTATGTTAGCACTGTTATATCTCCAACGTGTACTTCAGGTGGATACACGCAACATGTTTGTTCTCGTTGCTCAGACTCATATACAGACAAGCAGACAGGTGCACTTGGTCACTCATGGGATAGTGGTGTAATTACAACTCAACCGACATGCCAGGCAACAGGTGTAAAGACATATACCTGTACACGCTGTTCTACAACAAGAACTGAAGAAATAGCAAAAGTAGATCATAATATAGTAACACTTCCGGCTGTTTCAGCAACTTGTACTCAGACCGGTTTGACTGAGGGTTCACAATGTTCATATTGTGGAACAGTATTTGTTGCGCAAACAGTAACTGCTGCACTTGGTCACTCA
>JAFOEP010000143.1 GCA_017380115.1 Clostridia bacterium
AGAAAAACAGTAACAAAAATAAACAGAATGTCGAACGAAATGCTTGATACAATCGGTATAGAAAGTGTAATTTCTCCAAAAATACTTGCTTCAAACAGAGTTGTTAAATATGTAAGAGCGTTACAGAACTCAGAAGGTATAAGCGTTCAGACAATTTACAATCTTGTCGGTGGAAAGGTAACAGCTTTGGAATTTCACATAGAAAGTGAAAATGAATACACAAGTATACCTTTCAGGTCTTTACCGCTCAAAAATAATATGATCGTTTGTTGCCTGATCAGAAACCATAAGGTAATCTTCCCTCGTGGTGATGATACGATTGAAGCTGGTGACAATATGATTGTTGTAACAACAAACCGTAACATTAATTCAATTGTTGATATTTTTGATTAAAAAGGGAAATTAAAAATGAACTATAAAATGCTTTTCCATACGGTGGGACAAATCCTGAAAGTCGAAGCAGGTTTGTTGCTTTTACCGCTTTTTATAGCAATTGTTAAAGGCGAAAAAACGATTTTTGCGTTTTGTTTAACAATTGCACTCACTGCAATTTTATCGGCAATATTTACGTTGATACCTGTCAGAAAGAAGCAGATGTATGCTCCTGAGGGACTTATCATAGTGGCGTTTTCGTGGATAATAATGTCAATGATAGGTGCTTTGCCATTATATTTAAGTGATTTAGGATTCAAATATATTGATTGCCTTTTTGAAACTGTGTCCGGATTTTCGACAACGGGTGCAACAATAATTGAAAACGTTGACATACTGCCGAAAAGTATCAATTTCTGGAGATGCTTTACTCATTGGATAGGTGGTATGGGAATACTTGTTTTTGTGATGGCTTTGTTGCCGAATAATGAAATGCGTTCAATGTATATTCTCAGAGCTGAAGTGCCAGGACCTGTAACAGGTAAGCTTGTGGCAAAAACAAAAATAAACGCGAGAATTTTATACGCAATTTATATTTCTCTGACTCTTTTTGAAGCGTTTTTGCTCAGGGTAGGAGGAAACACACTTTTTGACAGTGTTACATTAGCGTTTTCAACAGCAGGAACAGGTGGATTTTGTTCATACAATGCAAGTATAGGTGTGTATAACAGCGCGTATACAGAAATTGTCATAATTGTGTTTATGATTTTGTTCAGCCTGAACTTCAACTTGTTTTATCTGATGTTAATCAAACAGGCAAAAAGAGCATTCAGAAGTGAAGAATTGTTCACGTTTGTCGGTATTGTATTTGTTTCGTTTTTGATTATAACGGCAAATATTTATCCATTATATAATTCAATTGGTGAATCGGCAAGAAATTCACTGTTCTGGGTATCATCAATAATATCAACGACGGGATTTGGGACGGTTGATATTAACGCCTGGCCGAAGCTATCACAACATCTGTTGTTGATATTAATGTTCATCGGTGGATGTGTAGGCTCAACTGCAGGTGGACTAAAAATTTCAAGAATAATAATAATTTTTAAAAATTTCATCAGAGGATTGAAAAGAACACTTTCACCGGGAACGGTCACAACTTTAAAGGTTGATGGCACAGCTGTATCAGAGGAAACAGTACACGGGGTAACAACATATATAACAATAATATTTGGTGTTATTGTAACATCTTTTCTGGTTGTCAGCAGAGATAATTTTGACCTTACAACATCTTTTACATCTGTTGTAAGCTGTGTTAATAATGTAGGCCCGTTATTGGGTGGGTTTACAACATTTGCATCTTTCTCACCGTTGTCAAAAATAGTGTTGATTTTTGATATGCTGATAGGAAGGCTTGAAGTGTTCCCGATACTTGTATTGTTTGCGAAATCAACATGGAAAAAAGCAATAAAATAAATAGATATGCCGTAAAATATAATTTTTACGGCATTTGTTATTTTTTTAATAATTTCATATAAAAAAATGTGTTTATAATTCATTTTATCATTGACAATTCATAAATGATATGATAATATAATTATGTGTAATGGTATCTATTTTTGTCCAAATCAGGAGGTAATAATTATGAAAAAGAGCAAAAGAATACTAAGTTTTGTTCTCGCAGTAATAATGGTGGCATCGATAATGCAAATATCTTTGCCTGTTTATGCGAACGACACAACTAGTACTGTAAATTATGTTAAAGACCCGGACCCGGGAGTAACAGTTTCATGTTCAGAAATAACATGGGTTTCCGCAGGTCTGTCTTCATTGAATAAAGGTAATGTAATAGTACCTGCCACTCCTTCAGGAATACCTTTGATTTTAGGTGGTGGAGCAGATAAGTTATATGCAGGAGAAACACCTGAATATACAACAATCAAAGCTACATTTACTAATCTTCCTGATGAAAGCTTAGAACCTAAAATTGCTTGTACAAGTGGTGGTCATGGTGTAGTTATCAGCACTCCGACTTTAGACAAAGCCACAAAAACATATATATGGACTGTTACCGGTGGTACATCAGAAAACGGTAACGTTCTTGAATTTTCAATTACATATAAGTTCAATGGAAAAAATTATACCAATAAAGCATATTCATACGTCAGAGATATAGCACAGCCTGCTGGTTCAAGACTCACAGTAAGACTCATAACAAAATTATATTCGTTTACGGGTTCAACTTTGTATGCTGCAGGTGTAGACGTTATTACAAGATTGCTTGGTAAAAACTTGTATTATTCACTTAGTGATATTTCCGGATTCTCAATAGAACAATATCGTGGTTATTATAATGCTGCAGCTAACTCATTTGAACCTGTGAACTCAAATGATTATAATATGATAGCCCGAACAATAGATAAATATAAAGATAATACTTCAGCATCAACAATTATTGAAGTAAATCCTTATAAACCATATGCTGATTTGTATATTGACAGCAGTGTTACCCCGACACTTGAATCTCTTAACCTCAGATCAGTTGTAAACTGCATCTCAAATGTCGGATATAATCAATATCAAGTGGTATCTACATCATTCACAAAAGGTAGCTATTCTTCTGAATCAGGCGCAGGTATGTCAGAATCAGGACATGATGAACTCGGATACAGTGGTCATTCAGGTGAATTTATGTGGCCGGGTGATCAGTCATACAGAACACTTACCGGTTCAGGTTATGCTGACAATAATGAATATACTCTTATGACTCAGATGTTTGGACAGGATAGTCAGGTCAGAATATATGGTTCCACAGCTATCGGCTTGCGTATGCATGTTGTGGACAAATCAGAACTCAGAAATACCATTCAGAAAATCCTTAAAGGAAATCTCTATGATGATGACAATCCGTTGAGTCAGTTCTGCCTTAACAAAGGAAACAATCCTCAGTCATGGCAGTTCAAATCAGGCTGGAGTGATTTTGCAGAATCAATGAGAGATGCAAACAAATTCCTTCTTAAACCTAACGCAACTCAGGCAGAAATTGATGCTGCTGTAAACTTGCTTGTAAACGCATATGGCAACCTTCAGCTTAAAAGAGCAGATTATACAGACTTCAATGTATACTCTATATTAGCAGAGGAAGCAATCGCAAAAGATAATGAATACAACAAATCAACAGGTGGTACTGAATATTGGTATAACCAGGAAAAGATGGATGAGCTTAAAGACGTTCTTAGCAAAGCAGTTACAGGTTGTAACATAATGTACCAGGCACAGGTTGATATATGGACTGCTCAAATAAAAGAAGCCTATGAAAACCTTGAAGTTTTACCGGCTGATTATACAAAATTGAATGTTATTGTAGAAGAAGCAAACAAACTTGCAGAAAACAAAATGCCGGACGGCTCATCAATCTATATTGATTTTTCAAACGTTGCAGCAGCTGTTGCAGCAGTAAGATATGACTTGACCAAAGAACAACAAGATATGATAACGCTGTATGAAAACACAATCAGAACAGCAATAGATAATCTTGTTATCAGATCTGCTGATTATTCAGAGGTTGAAACTGCAGTTGCAAAAGCAATGTTGTTGAATAAAACAGCATCAAATTATACAAACTTCTCAATAGTAAGATCAGCTGTAAACAAAGTAAGATATAATCTTAAAATTACAGAACAAGCGAGAGTTGACGGATTTGCAGCCGGAATTAATGAAGCAATCAGCAAATTGAATCCGAAGAGTGCAAACTATATCGAACTCGAAGCCAAAATTGCAGAAGCAAATGAAAAGCTTGTAAACAGGGAATATTATACACCTGATACAATAAGCGCTCTTGAAACAGCTCTTAACAATTGCGAAGGCTATGAAAACATCGACATTTTAAATCAGTCAAAAATCGATAACCTTAAAGCTGCTTTACAGGAAGCACTTGGAAATCTTGTAATGTACGATGCTGATTATTCAGAAGTTGATGCTGCAATTGAACAATGGGAAAAAATTCCTGAAAGTGAAAAAGATATGTTGCAGCAATCAAGTATCCAGGCAATTGCTGAGGCAATCAGTGCAGTTGTCAGAGGTAAAAAGATTGATGAACAACAACTTGTAGATGAATATGCAGTAAGAATCAGCAACGCTGTTCAGAACAGAGAATATGTTTCTGCTGATTATTCAAGAGTTAATGCTGCAATCCTCAAAGCAGAAGGTCTTGACAGAAGTTATTGGGCTGATATGTCACCGGTTGACAATGCAGTAAACTCTGTTCAGTGGGGACTTGGCTTGAACCGTCAGAGTGAAGTTGACAATATGGCATTGGCTATTTATGATGCAATAGATCAGCTTGTACCGGGACCGGCTGACTATTCAAGAGTTAATGCTGCAATCACAAGATTTGAAGAACTCAATAAAAATCATTATACACTTGACAGCTTGCAGATGGTTGAAAATGTAATCAACTCAATCAACTGGAACCTTACAAAAGCTGATCAGGCAGAAGTTATTGTTTTCGCATACGACATTAACGAAGCAATTCTTAATCTTGTAGAAGCAGATGCTGATTATAAAGAATTAAGAAGCGTTCTGGAAAAAATCCCTTCAAACTTGGATGAGCTTTATACAGAAGAATCACTTGTAAGTCTTAAAAACACAATTGCTACTATTGATTGGAGTCTTAAAGCAAAA
Organism: Clostridia bacterium; assembly: GCA_017380115.1. Lineage (GTDB taxonomy): Bacteria > Bacillota > Clostridia > Oscillospirales > Acutalibacteraceae > SIG575. The sequence continues at coordinate 5,056 of JAFOEP010000143.1, forward strand.
GATCAGGAAATAGTAAACGGATATGTTGAACAGATTAACAATGATATGAAACTTCTTGTATATCTTCCGGGTGATTATACCGAAGTAGATCAGGAAATTGCAATCGGCCGTGGATTGATTGAAAACGGTATTGAGCAAGAAGATGGAACATTCTTTGAAGTATCAAAAGAAAGTGCACTTGACTTTGAAGAATTCGTTGCAAATCTTGACAGAACATGTACAATAATGCAAAGTGCAAAAATCTCTGAAATTGCACAGAGCGTAAGACTTAGATATCAGCAATTTACTTATGCTGAATCTATCCACCACGCTAAAATCAGACTTGAAACTGATAAGTCCAACACATATATAGGGGACACAATAACTGTTTCTGTAATCCTTGAAACAGATTATTATGCAGCAGCATCTGCAATACCTGTTCTTTATAATTCTGAATATTATGACATCGTTGGAAGTGGAATCTCAGCATTCGAATTCAGTGGCTCATATGTTGAAGGTGCTCAGAAGAGTGCTAACACAAATAGCCCTGCAAAAGGATATCCTTCCTCATACACACAGGATGACATATCAAAATGGAAATATGCATATGTAGCAATTGCTCCTGTTTCATCTTTGAGCGATACAGCAGTTAAACTTGATCCTGAACAGACAATTGTAACATTCCAGCTTAAAGTTAAAGAAGACCTTGAATTTGCAGATTCTGTTGAATCAAGAATCTGGATTGACCCTGCATTCACAAAGACTGAAGATAACCTTGGTGGTAAACTTTATGTAGGACGTTATGAAAATTCATCAGTTGACCTTAACTATGTAAGCTACGGTCAGACAATAGACCTTTCT
>JAFOEP010000144.1 GCA_017380115.1 Clostridia bacterium
AATACTTAAGCATTTTATAAATGTTATTTCACAGCTTATTGAAAACATTGAAATAAAATTGAGTGAAGTAGAGGCGATAAGCGACTTAGAACGCAGACAGATTCTTGAAGATTTCAACAGTACAACGGTGGAATATTACAAGGATAAAACAGTAGTAGAGATGTTTGAAGAGCAGGTTGAAAATATTCCCGATAATATTGCAGTTGTTTATGAAGAACAGAGTCTTACATATGCAGAACTTAATGCAAAAGCAAATCAGCTTGCATATACACTCCGTGATTTGGGCGTTAAACCTGATGATTTTGTGGCAATAATAGCAGACAGAAGTCTTGAAATGACAATCGGAATTCTGGGTGTTCTGAAATCAGGCGGAGCATATGTACCAATAGATCCAACATATCCGGAAGAAAGAATAGAATATATTCTTAAAGACAGCAGAGCAAAAGTGATACTGACTTATCTGTCTGAAAGTGAGTTGAATCTTTGCACTGAGATTCCAGTAGTAGATATGTCTGTTGCTGAAAGTTATAGCAAATGTTTAGATAATCCGATGAAAGTAAGCAAATCTAATAATATTGCATATTGTATATATACTTCAGGAACCACAGGAAAACCTAAAGGTGTAATGCTTCAGCACGACGGACTGACAGGACTTATAAAGTCGTATCAAGAAACATTTGAAATGACTGATGAGGACAGAATGTTGCAGTATGCAAGTTATTGTTTTGACCAGTCAGTTGGTGATATATTTGGAACATTGTGCAACGGCTCATCATTATATATTGTGTCATCAGATGTAAGATACAATATGTCCGAGCTCGAAAAATATATTGCAGAAAATGAGATAACCACAGCTTCGTTGACACCAAAGGTAGTAAGAGAGTTGAATTCTGATAAACTTCCTTGCCTGCGTTTGTTAGACTCAGGTGGTGAAGCAGGAGAACTTTCTGTATTGAAGAAGTGGGCAGAAAACGGACGAAAGGTAATCAATTCTTACGGTCCAACAGAGGCGACAGTAAATACAACCTATGCAATAATAACCTCTGATACAGAATATCTGTATATAGGTAAACCAACAGTACATACAAATGTATATATAATGAACAAAGATACTTTGTGCGGAGTAGGTGTTCCTGGAGAGTTATGTATAACAGGTGATGGAGTAGCCAGAGGATATCTGAATCAACCTGAACTTACAGCAGAAAAGTTTGTTGATAATCCGTTTGGCGAAGGTAAAATGTATCGTTCTGGTGACCTTGCAAGATGGTTGCCTGATGGAAATATAGAGTTCCTTGGTAGAATAGATGAACAGGTGAAAATCCGAGGTTTCAGAATAGAGCTTGGAGAAATAGAAAGCCGAATCAAGGAAATTGAAGCTGTAAGGGATTGTGCAGTAATTGCAAGAAGCGATAAAAACGGTGACAAGGCGATTTATGCATATTACACAAGTGATGAAGAAATCGGCATTTCTGAAATCAGAAGTAGTTTAAGTCAATCATTGCCTGAATATATGATACCTGCATATATGATGCAGATAGAGAAAATACCTGTTAACCGAAATGGTAAGATTGATAAAAAAGCATTACCTGAGATTGAAGCAAAAGCATTGAGAGAGTATATTGCACCAAGAAATAAGACAGAAGAAATTATCTGTAATATCTTTGGTGAAATATTGGG
>JAFOEP010000145.1 GCA_017380115.1 Clostridia bacterium
GTTTAAAGGTGGTAATCTGATGAAAAACCAAAAATTAAAGAAAATTCTAAATGTTGTATTTGATATTGTTCTTATTTTTATAATGGTTGTAGCTATATTTATTACTGTTATGACTTTTTCTTCAAAAGCAAGTAATAACGGTGTTGCTAATTTGTTTGGATATAGTCCTTTTGCTGTTCAGTCTGATTCAATGGTTCCCACTTTTAAAAAAGGAGATATGATTATATCAAAAACAAAAGATTTTGACCCTCTTAACTTAGAAGTGGGCGACGTTATAACATTTTATTCAGAAGATTCAGATAATAATGTATTTATAAACTCACATAGAATTGTAAAAGTTGAGCCTTATGATCAATCAAAAACTTATGTTTACTATACAACACGAGGCGATGCTTATGATTATGACGACATTGAACCTGTTGGCTCAAGCGATATAATCGGTGTTTATACAGGAAAACGCATACCTGTAATCGGAAGTGTAATGGATTTCTTGCAAACACAGACAGGATTTTTAGTTTGCGTACTCATTCCGTTAGCACTCTTCTTTATCTGGCAGATTTATAAACTCTTTTCAATTCTTATTGAAAACAAAAAACTTAAGTTGTTAAATACTGAAAGTAAATCAATTGACGATATTTCAGAAGAAGATAAAAGAAGAATAGCAGAAGAATACTTGAAAAATCATCCGTCAGAGTCAGTTAAGACAGATGATAATAAATAAGAAAACAAGAATTTATTAATTCATAAAATATAAACAATATCATAAAGATATTACAAAAATATTATATCGAAAGATATTTAAACGATTTTAAAATCTTACGAGGTGACACAAATGAGCGTATTGATGAAATTTTTACAGGAATTTTTAGACCAATTTTTTGTTGAGGGTATTTGGGGAATTTTTAAAGGTCTTTTCAACGGAATAGTTGGAATTTTCAATATCCCGAAATATATTGAAATTTTCAAATCATACTCATCAGAATTGGGAGCAGGTGGATGGTTACTTGCAATCCTTTGTATGCTTGTAGTTCTCGCAGCTATTGTGGGCATCATTATGCTTGTTGTATTGCTTTTGAAAAAGTATGTAAGATTCAGAAAAACTCTTGTTGACCAAGAGGAACTTCTTAACGAAGTTGGCAATCTTAATCGTGAAATCATTAAATTAACAATGGAAAAAGAAAAGATACTTGCAATGAAAGTATCACAGCTCGGTCTTAAACCGGGTGAAAGTCCTTATGAAGAATATGACGAAAACGAAAGTGACGAAGAAGTTGACCAGACTGCAGAAGATTACAGTCGTTTCTATAAACTTACAACTGTTGATCTTGAGATGGAAACATACGAGCCACCTGTTTATGACAACGATTGTACACTTCCTGAAATTTGTGAACGTTTCCGCAACTTTGCTTGTTCTCGTATGGGATTGTATTATGACATCAATATTATCCGCTTGTTCATCGCAGCAATGTCATCAACCCGTTTGATAATTTTACAAGGTATTTCAGGTACAGGTAAAACATCTCTTCCATATGCTTTCGGTAAATTTACTCATAATGACGTAACAATCGCATCAGTTCAGCCTTCATGGCGTGACCGTACAGAAATATTCGGTTATTTCAACGAATTTACAAAACGCTTTAATGAAACAGAAGTTCTTAAAAAGATGTATGAAGCAAAATACAGAAACGATATTTATCTCACAATCCTTGACGAAATGAATATTGCCCGTGTTGAATATTATTTTGCTGAGCTTCTTTCAATCCTTGAAATGCCAAGCCGTGACGAATGGGTTGTTTCACTTGTTCCAAACGTATGGCCAACAGACCCGAAACTTCTCTTCGACGGTAAAATGAAACTTCCGGATAATATGTGGTATGTCGGAACAATCAATAACGACGACTCTACATTTGCTGTTACAGATAAAGTATATGACCGTGCTTTGCCGATCGATATTAACTCAAAAGGAAAATATTTTGATGCTCCTGTAACTGATCCGATGTATATTGATTACAGACACATTGAAGAAATGTTCCGTGAAGCAAAAGTAAAACATAAAGTTTCAGAAGAAAGTCTTAGAAAACTTGCTGAACTTGACGATTATGTAATTGAACATTTCCGTCTTGCATTCGGTAACCGTATTGTTAAACAGCTTGAAGATTTCGTTCCTGCTTATGTAGCTTGTGGTGGAACTGAAATTGACGGTCTTGACTATGTACTTTGCCATAAAATTCTTCGTAAATTCGAAAGTTTGAATATTTCATTCATTCGTAACGAAATTGGTGGTCTTATTACATATCTTAACAAACATTTTGGTAAGTCTAACATGAAGGAATCAAAAGAATATCTTGAAAGACTTCAGAAATTAATGTAATTCTTATTTGTATTAATAAAAAAGGGGTAATCTTATGAGCAACTCATTTACAGATTTATATTCTGTATACAAGGATAATATGTCGGCTCTTACGAAGCAGGACAATTTCTATGAGTATATGCATGACGCTATTACTTCCGGAAAAAATGAGTTTTCCTTGTATCATAGATTTTTTGAAAAGAATATTGATTTAAGATGGGTTGACGCAATCGAAAGTTGTATTATTCCTCTTGATAATATAATTCGTAATCCACGTAAATTTATTGTTCAGGAAGAAGAAATTGTTGCAATTGAAAGAGCAAGAAAAATAACTGCTGAGTCAGTACGCCACCTTGCTCAACACACAAATCTCATTGCAAGAGTTGAAGAAGATACAGTTACCCCTCACCATATTCTCAACGTTTTCAGAGAAGAAAGCTTTGAAATTTATGAAAACAGATTCATATTTACTCTGATTAAACAACTTGAATGGTTTATTCAGAATAGATATGACACATTAATTGCGCTTTCAGAAGACGAAGATATGAACTCACTTAAAATGGAAAGCAAGATTCAGAAGGGAAACGAAGTTGTAACCTTCAAAATGGAAATTGCTACTCAATCTCTGGGTGACATATCTTCTGACAGTTCAACTCATCGTTCTGTTTTTGACAGAATTGTAAGAATTAAAACTGTTATTGATGAATTTGTCCATTCAAAATTCATGAAAGAAATGCACAATTGTACTCCTGTTAAACCGCCGATTATGAGAACTAACGTTATTCTTAAAAACCCGGACTTCCGTGCTTGTCTTGCATTGTGGCAGTTTATACAGTCATATGATGAAGTTGGTTATGAAATCAAAGTTAAAGAATTTGACGAAATTGTATCAGATGAATATCGTGATGATCTTTATACAATGATGACAAACAACTACATACTCTTAAAGAAAAACTGTGGCATTGAAAAAGAAATTCCGGGTAAAATCAGAAAACGCAAAATCAAACCGAAACTTCTCAAAAGATTGGCAGAAGAACTTGTACTTGACTATGACCTTGAGGTCGAAGAAGTCCGCAAAATATTTGTTGATGAATTAAAACGAGCCAACAAAAAGAAAATGGAAGGCGAAAAACAGCTTAAAAATGCAATTGATCGTGCAATATTTGGCGAAAAAGAAAGAAAACGTATCATTGAAGAACGCATTCAGGCTGAAATTCAGAGACAAAAAGAAATTGAAAGAAAGAAGAAAGAACGCGAAGCTGCCAGAATTGCAAGAGAAAAAGAACTTGAAAGACAGCGTAAAGAGAAAGAAAGAGAAAAAGCAAGACTCAGAAAAGAAAAAGAACTTGCTCTTGCAAAAGCAAGAAAAGAAAAAGAGAAAGAGCTTAAAGCAAAACAAAAAGCAAAAGAAACGATGCTTGCAGCTCAGGCAAAAGAAAAAGAACGTCTTGCAAAACAAAAAGAGCGTGAAAAAATTGCCAAACAAAAAGCTCTCGAACTTCAAAAGCAACGAGATCTGGCAAGAAAAGAAAAAGAGCGCATAGCAAAACAAAAAGAACTTCAGAAACAAAAAGAAGCATTGGCACTTGCTAAACTTAAAGAAAAACAAAGAATAGCAAAGGCAAAAGCACTTGAATTAGAAAAAGAGAAACTTGCTAAAGCAAGAGAAGTTGCAAAAGAAAAAGAAAGAAAAGCAAAAGAACTTGCTAAAGCTAAGGAAATGGCTTTGAAACAGAAGCAAAAAGAGAAAGAAAAAGCTCAAAAAGATAAACAGTTAGCTCTTGAAAAAGAAAGAGCAGCCAAAGCCAGAGAAAAAGAAAGACTTGCTCGTGAAAAGGCAAGACAAATTGAAAAAGAAAAAGAACGTTTAGCAAAAGAAAAGGCGAAAGCAAGAGCAAAAGAACTTGCTGAAAAAGAAAAGCTTAAAGAAAAAGAAAGACTTGCTCGTGAAAAAGCTAAACTTAAAGCTAAACAACAAGCTCAGGCAGCAAAATTAAAGGAAAAACAAAAAGCTGATTTGCAAAAGCTTAAAGAAAAGCAAAAATCAGAAAAAATTGATTAATTAATCAATTTTAACTCCTTGTAGTCCTGAATTTGTCAATGTAAAGTAAAGATGCTTTACGAAAAATGCAGAATGTAAAGATAAACTACTTTACAGAAAATGCACAAATAAAGATAAAAACATTAACAAGCAGCAATTTAATCAATAGCAAGAATTTGTAGGCATTGATTGTTCGTATTATTCGGAGGTAATATGATCATGAAAAATGAGATATTCAGAAGAATAGTATCATTGATACTCACCGGGGTAATTTTACTTTCGTCAGTTACCGTATTAAACGCACTGACAGAAGATGAAATTGCCTCTGTTGACTATGCCTTGAATTCTTTGAACGACAGTGAAAATTCCTCTGATACTACTGAAAACGTTCAAGAAAATGATACAACTGAAACAGAAGATAATATAGAATATAATGAAATTTCAGTTTCATATTCTACTAAATCTGAAAATGGTGAAAGTGATGCTGCAACTCTTTCAACAGAAGTATCATGGACTGGTGTAAATTCAAACGGTACACCAGGTTCAGAAAGTAACCCATATGCAGTTTCAGACGTTGCTCACTTCCTTGACATGTCTCGTCTTATAAACGAAGAAACAAACGCTTTGAAATATTTCAAGCTTACTGCAGACATCGATATGAGTTCTGTTACATTGAGCGACATTACAAATTCTGCAGCATATGGTCTTGCTAATACAATTGTTTCAGTTAATCCGACACTTACAAGTATGCCTGAAAATATGTTCTTCGTTCTTGACGGAAACAATAAAACAATTTCTAATTTTTCAATTTCAGACAATTCAAGAAACTCACTTGCAATATTCGGATATTTAAATTCTCAGTCAGTTGTTAAAAATATTATATTTAGTAATATATCTTTCAACAGTACTTATTCATCACTTGTAGGTCTTGGTATTTTCCTTAAAAACGAAGGTACAATTTCAGAATGTTCATTTAAAGATATAAACATCAGCACAACATCAGGAAATACTGATGATGTGTTTGCACCTATCCTTGGTGATCCATTCAGAATTCATACAGGTGTTGCAGGTGTAATTGTTGACAACCAAGGAACCTTTACACAGGAAACATTACTTAATTCTGATCTGACCAAAAATATAACTGTTACATCAACCGGTAAACGTACCTATGTTGGTGGAATTGTTGCTCAGAACAGGGGATATATCTATAAGACAATTGCATCAAATGTCAAAGTAGATGCAAGTGAAACTTCACAATATGTCGGTGGTTATGTCGCTGCAAACCTTTCTTCATCTGAATCAACAACAACAGGAATGTACTATGTTGATTGTTCTATTGCTGCAAACGGTGTAAAGGGTGGAAACTTTACAGGTGCACTTGTAGGTAATAACACAGGAAGAATCAACTATTGTTCAGTTGAAGGTAATAATAATCTCAGAAATAAACTCAGCAGCACTAATTACGATATATTGATGTATGGTGGAAAAACCTATGGTGGTATTTCTGCTTTTAATAGCGGTATAATTGACAAATGTTCTGCAATCAATATCGGCGTTTATTATGCTGATTCAGTTGAAAACGGTGTATACGGTGGTATTTCCGGTGAAAACACATATTCAATTCAGAACTCAGTGTCAACAGGTTTTGTTGTCACAAGCGATTCTGCAATTGATGTTTCTGTAGGTGGTATCGTCGGAAAAGGATCAAATGAAAAACGTTTCTATATAGCAAACTGTTATACTTTGGTTAAACTTCCAAAAACTACATCTGACCTTGGTGCTATAATTGGTACGCAAGGTGATGACCTTTACAACGACAACAAAGTCAAAAACTGTTTCTATTCAAGCGTATTTTGTGGAAGACCATCACCGGTGTCATATGGTGGAACTGGTGAATTATATGGTGACTTGCAGTACAGCATTTCATATTTTGCAATGAGAACAGGTACTGCCAATGCTGTCACAAAGAATCTTTCTGATTTCACATATTCAGGATGGGGAGACACATCTATATCTCTTGTCGGAGCAGTTAACAGCTTCTACGTTGACCCGAATGAAACAACATATGTTTCTCTTTCTGTATTAAGTGGTACAGTTAAATTCACTCCAAACACAACAGGAAATAAAGTTCAGACAATTCATTATGATACAAACATCACACTTCCATCAGGTATTGGCCCTGTGACAAGTGGAAATTATGTTTTGTCGTCACAACCATTGTCATTAAGAACTATTCAAAAAACAACTGCATGGGTCGGTACAGGAACAATTGATGATCCATATCAGATCCAGGCAGGACAATTATCAGCTTTAACTTATATCCCATACGGAAATTATAAGCTTATAACTACTTCATCAAATTCGAAGATTGTTAACGTTAATACTGCAAATTTCCCTGAATCTTCAACATTCTGGGGAACATTCGACGGTAATGGTTTAACCTTGCGTACAATGACAGCAAAAATTCCGTTGTTCAAGGGAATTTACGGTTCAAGAGACGCAACAAATCCTCAGCAAGACGATGAAAATCATATTTCTGATCCTTCATCAGATACTGCATCAAACCAGAAACATGGTCTTGTAAAGAACGTGACTTATGAATATTATACTGCATATACAACTCCGACATCGTTCTTCGGTAATGTATGTAATGCAACTGTTCTTGATGTTAATTTCATACAATCAACATCAACAGGTTCATCAAAACCTGCATTTATACCATCTGAATCAGAAATAGGTGTCGGATTCAGAACAGTTTATGGAAATTCTTATCTTTACAATGTCTATAATGACTCAATAAAAGTAACAATTAACTCAACTGTAAACTCTATTGCAGGTCTTATAGGTAATGTTGATGCACAAAATGCAATCATAGACAACTGTGGTTCAAATTCAGTTATCACTGTTTCAAAAAGCGGTGTTAACTACTGCTCAGCATTTATAGGCAACATAAAATCATTGACGGGAACAATACAAAACTGTTACTCATCAGGTGCAGTTAAACCGTTGTCGTCATCATATACACTTGGCAATTCAAACTATATATTTGCAGCTCAGTCTGTTGCATCAGCAAAGATTTATAACTGTTATTATAGTCCGACAGATTATTACACATCTGCTCTTGGTGTATTCAGAGCAATACCTGACGGTAAATATACAGGTAGTTTGTCACTCTGGTCATTTGCAAACCCGATTTATGTTGTAACAGAGACACAATCTCTTATTGCGAATACAATCAACAATTTAAATAGATTTGATATGTCTTTGTATAACACAGCATCAGGTAGAATCAGTCTGGCAAATTATTTCTCAGCTGAAATTACCGGTTCAGGTTATACATGCTCAAAAATCTATTATACAAGTGGAATTACTTCTGTTGTTGAAGTTGCTGACGGTGCATCAGACAGCGCAGAAATAAGATTACAGCATCTGGCAACCGGTCTTGTTGCCAAAGGAAATATAGTTTCATCAAGTGAAATTGAAATTGTTGACGGTTATTACCTTATTCAGAAACCAACTGACCTTTATATGATTACATTGAATCAGGCAGCAACCGCAACTGATAACGGAAGATATCTCAGCAGTGAATACAAATTCAAGCTTGTTGCAGATATTGATATGACTGGTTTTACCATCAATTCATGGGGTAAATCATCATCATATCCGTTTATGGGATCACTTGAAGGAATTAATATTAACACAGGAGAACCGGAAGTTCATACAATTTCAGGATTGAATATGACCTCTGTTTCTTGTGGAGGATTGTTCGGATATGTAGACGGCGCAACAATTAAAAATGTTAACATTTCAGGTGCGACTATCACAGGAGGAATATACACAGGTGCTCTTGTAGGTCAGATCAGATCAAATGCAACAATTGATAACTGTAGAGTTGTTTCATCAGTTGTTACGGGAGATGCAAGAGTAGGTGGATTAGTAGGCGGTGTTTATAGTTCATCTTCAACTACTGAACCTACTATAATAACCAATTGTTCAGTTGAAAACACTGTTATTAATGCTAAGACCAATCAGAATTCAAGTTCAAGCACTCCGAACCCATCAATGTGTGGTGGTATTATAGGTTCTGTCGGCAGCCTTGCAGTCGACGGTGAAACTAAATATGCATTAATAAGCAATTGTTCATTGACAAATTCAAATGTCAACGCTAACAGTTATGATGTTGGTGGTATTGTTGGTATTGCATCAAATTATGACAATGAAATATCAAACTGCCTTGTTAAAGGTTCTGAAATAATCTCCGAATGTGAAAGTGTATCATTTGCATCTGTCGGAGGTATAGTCGGAACATATGGCGGTAAATTGATTGATAGTTCAACTTTAAATACAAGCACTGTTTCCGGTGAAAATGCATCAGGTATTGTTTCAAGAATAGTTAACTTTGCAGGAGAAACAACTGTATCCAATTGTAAACTTGTTGATTCTGATGTAACAGGTATCAGCTATGCCGGTGGTGTCACAGCCAATGTCGGAGCATACGGAACAAAATATCCTAATGCAAACAAGACTATAACTAACTGTATTGTTGATGCAGACAGTAATGTCACTTCAAAAGTTGCAGGTGGTATTGTTGGTGTTGTAATGTCAAGTTACAGTGGAAAAACATTAACTGTTACTAATTCCAATTCCTACGCAACTGTCACAACAACAGGGGATAAAGGCTCAAAAATTGAAGGTGCTGCTGCAATAATCGGTAGACTTTCATCAAATCTTGATACTTCAAATATAACCATTTCAAACTGTGTTGCAGGTGGTAATATCACAGGGTCAGCCTGTCTTGGTGGAATTATTGCTCTGTTGAGTTCTAATGAACACACAGCTTCAACAAAAATTGTTTCAAATGTTTATATTACTGCTACATTTACTCCTAAGACTCTTAAAGCTGTTAAGGGCCTTGCGATAGCATTGGTCGGAGAAAGCAACATTTCAAACATAACTGACATTTGTCAGAATGTTGTATTCTCATCTTATGGACAGAATATTGAAGTATATGGAAATGCTGTTGACACATCGAATTCAACATTTATTGATTTGAATAAAGGCGCTGACGGTATTAA
>JAFOEP010000146.1 GCA_017380115.1 Clostridia bacterium
ATATTTCAACACAAAAAAAGATATGGACTATTTGTTAAATTCGATTAAAAAAATTGCTAATAATAAAAATATATGTTATAATTGAAACGTATACTTGGGCGAATAACTGATTAATAGAAATATGAATGGAAGTGAATGAATTGTTACAGGAAATGGCGGATTTCTTTTCAAAGCTCGGAAACGTCTGTATGTCTTTCAGATTTAAAGATTTTCTTGACATTTGCTTTGTTGCTTTTTTAATATACAGTGTCATAAAAATCCTCAGAGAAACGAGAGCGTTTCAGCTTGTAAAAGGGATTTTGATTTTTGGAATTGTATATATGATTATTAACATTTTCAATATGCAGGCGAGCACGTACATTACCAATATGGTGATGTCTAATATAATTGTTGTGTTGATTATAATTTTTCAGCCTGAACTTCGCCATACACTTGAAACGACAGGAAGAAGCGGACTTTCGAAGTTAAAAGACCAATTCCTTAGTTCGAAAAATACGGGCGCTGACGAAAAGGTTATAAAAGATATGATAAAATCATTTGCAAGCGCCTGTGAACATATGAGCAATGACAAAGTTGGTTCATTGACGGTGTTTGAACGTTCAACTTTGCTTGGAGAAGTTATATCAAACGGAACAATAGTAGATGCGTCGGCGACAAGTCAGATGTTTTGCAATATATTCTATCCGAAGGCACCGTTGCATGACGGAGCAGCGATTGTCAGAAAAGGCAGGATATATGCAGCAGGATGCATTTTGACGTTGACAAAGAAGAATAATGATGTTGACAAAAATCTCGGAACACGCCATAGAGCAGCAATAGGAATGTCAGAGGAAAGTGACGCAATAGTTGTTGTGACCTCAGAAGAAACGGGAACAATTTCTGTCGCATATAACGGAAACCTGAAAAGAGATTTTGACAAAGAGAAAATAATTGAAATACTTAACAATTATCTTGTTGAACATAAGTATTCAGAGGATGAAAAACCACTTTTCGCTAAATTCTTTGAAAGAATTATGAAGGTGAAAGGGGGTTCCGGGAAAAAATGAGTAAAAAGAAATTGGGATTTATAAATAAAATATTTTATAACAACAAATATCTTTTCGTTTTTTCAATAATACTTGCAATAATAATCTGGGTATCAGTTGTAATGGAATTCAGCCCGGAAACCACCTATGTTATCAGCGATGTGCCTGTAAAAGTTTCAACAAGTGAAACAAGCGCAGGAATAGCAGGACTTCAACCATTTGGAACAGAAGATTTAAAGGTTGATGTCACTATTTCAGGGCCAAGATATTCTATCAGAACAACAGATGTTTCACCTGACAATTTTAAAGTTGAAGCAATTATTTCCAACGTAACTTCTGTTGGCTATCATACGTTGCAATTAAAGGCATCAATTGTGGACAAATCTGCGACATATACAATTAAGGGTGTATCAAAAGACAGCATAAATGTTTATTTTGATAATTATACTCGTGAAAAAGTTTTGCCGCTTGAATTAAAGGGTGTTCCACAGACAAATCTTGCAGTTGAGGGGACATATTGTGAGGGTGCAGTTTTGTCGCAAAATACAATAACTGTATCTGGCGCAACATATCAGATAAATGAGTTGGGTGACAAGATTTACGCTACATTTGATTCATCAAAACTCTCTTTCCCATTGAAAGAGACTGCAAATTTTGATGTCGATATTCTTTTACAGGATGAAAACGGAAACATCTTCACATATAGAGGAAACAATCCTGACGAGATGGTCGGATTCTACTGCGTACGTAATGCTGTGAACAGAGAGACATTCTTCGACCGTTCATACATGAGACCTATCGGTCAGCAGCAGATCGACGACTATAAGATGAGAGGTTATACTCTTACTCAGA
>JAFOEP010000147.1 GCA_017380115.1 Clostridia bacterium
GCCCCAGTCCAGCAGATATTTTCACTTGAACGTGTCATTGAAAAAGCTGATGTTAAATATACATACAAGCAACTTTCAGGAAAGATAACTTCTGCACCGTCAAACGACACCGAAATTATGAGAGTTACTGTCACAACAGAAGATCCGTATGAAGCTTCAAAGATTGCAAATTGTATTGCTGAAGTTTTACCGGTAAGAATTTCTGAAATCATTGATGGAGCATCAATGGAAGTTGTTGACTCGGCGATACCAAATCTTGAAAAAGTTGCTCCGAATATAACAAGATATACAGCAGCTAGTTTGTTTATCGGTGTATTGATTTCAATCATTGCTCTTTCAATTGCAGCAATTATGGATGACACAATTCACGATGAAGAATATGTTCTTCAGACATACAATTATCCTATCCTGGCAAAAGTACCCGACCTTGCGAATTCAGGAGGAAAACAATACGGATATTATTATAAATATAAACAGAGGTCAAAGGAATAACGGAAGGCGGGTGAAAAAATATGGGATTGTTTGGAAAAAAACGCAAAATAACTTCATTTAAAGGGAATGAAATCGGAAAGACATTGCACAAAAATCTTGAGTTTACTGCTACTGAACAATATAAGTTGCTTCGAGCAAACCTCGATTTTACTTTGCCGGAAGGTGAGAAATGTCCGGTAATAGGAGTAACAAGCTCGATGAGAGGCGAAGGAAAAAGTACAACAGCGGTAAACCTTTCATATGTACTTGCTGAAAAAGGGAGCAGAGTTCTTTTGATTGACGGCGATTTAAGAATCCCGTCTATTGCAAAGAAAATGGATATTGAAAGTTCGCCCGGGCTCACTGATTTGCTTATGGGAAAAGGAGCACAGATAAGTGACTTTCAATCAACATTGTTGAAAAAATGGTATATTTTACCTTCCGGAAATATTCCACCAAACCCTTCAGAACTTCTTGGTTCCAGCAGAATGGAAGCTGTTCTTAAAGAACTTAAGGAAACATTTGATTATATCATCATTGATCTCCCACCTGTTAACATTGTTTCGGATGCATTATCTATTTCAGGTTTAATTACAGGTATGGTTGTTGTAATACGAGAAGATTACACTGAAAAGAAAGAGTTGGAAACATGCTTCAGACAATTGAAACTTTCCAACGTAAAAGTTTTTGGATGTGTTATGAATGCAGCTAAATCTGGCGGCGGATCTTACGGCAAATACAAGAAATACAGGTATTACAAATATTACCGATATTATCAAAGCAGTCCAAGGAACAAAACTGATGATTGATTGGCACAGTCATATTCTTCCGGGGATTGATGACGGAAGTCAGGATGTGACGGAGAGTTCAGCTCTTTTAAAAATGTTGTCCGAACAATGTGTAGATACTGTTATTGCGACCCCTCATTTTTTAGCTAATAGCGATACGGTAGAAACTTTCTTAGAAAAAAGAAAAAAATCATATGATGCTTTATCACAACAGACTTCGGAAGACTGCCCTGATATTTTACTTGGTGCCGAGATAAAATACTATCAGGGAATAAGCCGTATGAAAGATTTGAAAAGTCTGTGCATTGAAAAAAGCAAACTGTTGCTTTTGGAGATGTCGATATCAAAATGGACGGAATATACAGTCAGAGAAATTGAAGAACTTGCGTTGTCAAGGGATATAACTGTTGTGTTGGCACATATTGAACGATATCTAAAATTTCAAAGCAATGAAACATGGGAAAGATTGTACGGTAATGGAGTTCTGATGCAGGTTAATGCAAGCTTTTTCACCAATTTCACTACCAAACGAAAAGCTTTGACATATTTGGAAAATGGGAGAATCCATTTTATCGGATCTGATTGTCACAACCTGACATCAAGAGCACCTCGTATCGGTAAAGCGTTTGAAATTATAAATAATAAATTAGGCGAAAATTTTACAAATCAAATGAATGAGTATGGTCATTCCGTACTTAAAAAATAATATTTAAAAATTTTTATATTGAAAGGATGAATTCCAAAATGAAAAAATTATTGGCAATTTGTTTAACAATCGTAATGTTGATGAGCTTTAGTGTGATTGCATTTGCTGCACCAGACAACTTTGTGTCCAGCCCATCAGCTCAAACAAAACCGGAAATAGTTGACTTTTCCGTTGAAAGCGAAGACTGCTATGCAGGATTGGAAATCACACCTTATTCAGAACGTGATGATCTTCCGGAAGAAATCCGCGAACAGTTTGAAAAAGCATATGAACAAATCGTTTCAGCAACTGATCTTACTGCATTGAATGCAGATCTTGCAAAAGTTGCAAAAGATTTGGGTATCCCTGCAGAAAATCTTGCTGTAAGTGAATTGTTTGACGTCAGATATATCAACTGTGCAGAACATGAAGGTCACGGATATTTTGACATTGTTCTGAAACCTGAAACACTTAAAGGATTTGTAGGTCTTTTGCATCTTAACGGAGAAAACTGGGAACTTGTTAAAAATGCAAAAGTAGAGGAAAACGGAAAACACCTTGTATTCTCTGTTGATGATTTCTCACCATTCGCTATTGTTGTTAACACAGAAGAAAAAGGTGCATCAGCTCCTTCAACAGGTGAAATTGTTAATATAGCAATCTATGCTGTAATTATGGTTGTTGCAGCAGTTGCATTAGTGTTTGTTTGCTTAAAATTCAGAAAAAAGAATGCTTAATTTTTAAATAAAGGGTATTGTTTTATGAAAAAAACAAATATAAGAAGCAAAAGCGGAAATAGAAAAAGGTTTTTAAAATATTTGGCAATAGCTTTATCAATTGTTTTTGTGATTTCAGGAGCCTTGTTGTTATTAGAAATGTGGGAAACACGACAAGGTTTGTTTCCAGCTGGGGAAATAATTGAAGAAGATACATTAAAATATAATGGTCAGGAATATGTTCTGAAAGAAAACATAGAAACCTTTTTGGTGATTGGTCTTGACAAATTTGAAGGAACATCTTCCGGTGACTCTTATAACAATGACAAACAGGCAGACTTTTTAATGTTATTGGTTTTTGACAACAATACGAAAAAAACAACAGCTATTCATATTAACCGTGACACAATGGCAAAAGTTAATATACTTGGCGTTGCTGGAAATAAAGTTGATACGGTTGTCAAGCAGATTGCACTTGCACACACATACGGAAACGGCAGAGATGTCAGTTGTCGAAACACAGCAGATGCAATATCAGAACATTTGCTTGGAATAAAAGTCAATCATTATGCATCATTAACAATGGATGCAGTATCTATTTTCAATGATTCCGTCGGTGGCGTTGAAATCAGAGTGCTTGATGATTTCACAGGAATTGATGACACTCTTGTGAAGGGTGAAAAAGTCAATTTAATGGGAGAACATGTGCTCAACTATGTTCGTACCAGATATGGTCTTGAAGACAGCACAAACAGTACTCGTATGAAACGTCAACAACAATATCTTTGTGCATTGTATGAAAAGACACAATTATGTATGAACGAAGATGACCGGTTCCTTGTAGATGTGTCAATAAAGATGTCGGATTATATAGTATCAGATCGCTCTGTCACACAATTGCAGGAGCTTGGCAAAAAAATGAATTCATATGAATTTACAGGAATACTTAATATAGAAGGCGAATCAGTTGTTGGAGAAAAATTTATGGAATTTTATGCCAATGAAGATTCATTAAAGAAAATTGTTATAGATTTGTTTTACAAGCTGAAAGATTAGCTTTTAATATTTTTTATTAGTCTTTTAGTGGAGGATAGTCGTATGAAATGGGTAAATTGATTTTTTACGGCTTCCTCTGATATTGGTTGTTTTATTAATTGTTTTTTCGATTATATTTCCGATGCGTTTCTGAATCCAATGCGGAAGCGCATTGGATAAAACGACAAAAAATCTAAATTTTAAAAATTAAGAATTTGAGAAGACAAAAAGCACATAAATAATATTTTTTTTAATAAGAACGTTAAAACAACACCTCATACTCTGGATACATAATGGTTATTCAATTCATTTTCAAACAGATGAGTTTTTAGATCAGCTGCAAACATTAATAATTATGAAGTTTGATAAAAAAATTTGGCAAGCGTTGCAGGTGGTTTAAGTACTTATCATATTATCCGTTGGAAAAGTATAGCACAGAATATACGGGATGGATTATCTCAAGCAGATGGAACTTTTGGTGCAAAATATTGGATACGTTTGTGATATTATGATTGTATCCTTGACCGACAGAGAGGAATAATACATGGATTTTCAAGCATTTAAAAATAAAATATGGCTTGCAACGGCTACGCAGCATGATGATGAATTAAAATATATCCAAGAAGCCTTTGATACCAACTGGATCACAACCGAAGGAACAAATTTGGTTGAGATTGAACGTCAAGTGAGTAAAAAGGTTGGATTTAAATATGCAGTTGCGCTGACAAATGGCACTGCAGCACTTCACCTTGCAGTAAAGTTAGCAGGTGTGAAAGATGGGGACACTGTATTTTGCACAGATATGACCTTTGATGCAACCGTAAATGCTATTGTTTACGAAAGAGCAACTCCCGTGTTCATTGACACAGAGTATGACACATGGAATATGGACCCCGTTGCTTTAGAAAAAGCTTTTGAGCTTTATCCCGATACAAAACTGATTATGATTGTCAACCTTTATGGTACTCCTGCAAAGTATGATGAAATTTGCGCGATTGCAGAGAAACACAACGCGATCATCATTGAAGATGCTGCTGAGTCCTTTGGTGCAACTTATAAGGGTAGACAGACGGGAACGTTCGGTACATATAACGTTATTTCATTCAATGGAAATAAAATAATTACCGGATCGGGTGGCGGAATGCTTTTAACTGATGATTTGGCTGCGGCAAATAAAGCTCGTAGTTGGTCAACACAGAGTAGAGAAGCGGCACCTTGGTATCAGCATGAAGAAATAGGTTATAATTACCGTATGAGCAATATCGTTGCAGGAGTTATCCGTGGACAGCTTCCTCACCTTGAAGAGCACATCGCAAAGAAAAAAGCAATTTATGAAAGATATAAAGAGGGATTCAAGGGGTTGCCTGTAACAATGAATCCGTATATTCCTGAAGCAATGGAACCGAACTTCTGGCTCTCCTGTATGCTCATTGATGAAAGCGCAATGTGCAAACAGGTCAGAAGCGATAACGACTACTGCTATAATTCTGAAGCAGGTAAAACCTGCCCCGATGAAATTCTTGACACGCTTAACAAATATAACGTGCAGGGCAGACCTATCTGGAAGCCTATGCATATGCAGCCACTTTACAGAACGCACGGATTTGTTACAAGAGAAGGTAACGGTCGAGGCAGAACAAATGCATATATTCCAGGCATAGCCATTGACGTAGGTGCCGATATTTTCCAAAGAGGTCTGTGTCTTCCGAGTGATATTAAAATGACTGTAGAGGAGCAGGATATTATCATTCAGATTATTAGAAGCTGCTTTGAATGAGGTGTATATGAGAAAATTTCAACTGTTTATAAAGAGAACTTTTGATATTATCATAGGTTCAGTTGCCTTGGTAATTTTATCACCTATATTTCTTATCATTGCTGTATTGATTAAGCTTACATCAGAAGGTCCCGTGTTTTTCTTGCAAGAAAGAATAGGGCTTCATGGCAGAGTGTTCAGGATTATTAAGTTTCGCACAATGATTGTTAATGCCGAGCATATCGGTGAGGGAATCAGAGTATCTTCAGAAAATGATTCTCGAATCACGAAAGTAGGACGTTTTCTGAGGGCTACCAGTCTTGATGAATTGCCGCAACTTCTTAATGTAATAGCAGGGTCTATGAGCATCTGTGGTCCACGTCCACCGGTAACATATGTTCCCTACGAAGGATATGACAATTATCCGGATGAAGCAAAGAAGAGGTTTGAAATGAGACCCGGAATTACTGGGTTAGCTCAGGCAACGGTTCGTAATTCTGCCACTTGGAGTGAGAGGATAATAATTGACCTTCAGTATGTGAAAAACTATAATTTATGGTTAGATATAAAGGTTATAGCTCTGACGATAATAAGAGTTTTCAAATCAGAGGCTATTTACGGTACTTCTGTTGAACAACCTAAGGATAAGATTAAGGAAAAGGTAGAAGAACAGACAGTGAACTCACGTTAGGCAAAGGATAGAGAAAGGATGTAGAATGAATATTTCACTTAGAAAATTCACCGCTGCGGATATTCCCGATAAAATACGTTGGATTAACGATGAATCCAATAATACATTTCTACATTACGAATTGCCTCTTGAAAAAGAGAAAACGCAACGCTGGTTTGAGGTCATAAAAGATAGAGCCGACAGATACGATGCTGTTATTGAAGCTGATGGTGTATCGGTCGGTGTTATAGGATTGCTTAATATTGACATAGTAAATCTTAAAGCAGAATTTTATATAACATTGGGTGAAGCTTCCTATAAAAGAAAGGGAATTTCATATATTGCCTCGCAACAACTGTTAAAATATGCATTTGAAACACTTGGATTGAACAAAGTTTATCTGAACGCCGATGCAGACAATATTGCAGCTTGCAATTTGTATGAGAAGCTGAATTTCAAATGTGAAGGTATATTTAAAGAAGATATGATGCATAGAGGAAAAATGATTGATAGAAAGCGATATGCTATCTTGAATAAAGAGTGGATATGCGTATCAAAAAATGAGGATATATAATGAATGTATTGATTTTAAGCGCCGGAACACGAAATAAAATTGTGCAATATTTTAAAAAGACAGTTGGACCTGAAGGCAGGGTGATTGCTACCGATATGAGTGAAATTGCTCCAGCTTTGTATGAAGCTGATATGTACTATAAAGTTCCACGCGTAACAGATGACGGATATATTGATGTTATATTGGACATATGCAAGAAAGAGCACATTCAAGGGGTGCTGTCCTTGATTGATCCCGAATTGTCTCTGTTAGCAAAATATAAAGACGAATTTGAATCAATAGGTGTAAAAGTTATCGGATCATCTTTTGAATTATGCGAACGTGCGTTTAATAAGATGAAAATGTATGAATGGTTGATTGAACACGGATATCGTTGCGCTAAAAGTTATGATGATAAAGAAAAGTTTTATTTGGATATTGAAGCTGGAAAAATTTCATATCCCGTATTCGTAAAGCCTGTGTGTGGGAGCGCATCAATTGCAATCTATAAGGCATATGATAAAGAAACTGTTGAGCTTTTATTCAGCAAGAATGATAACTTAATAATTCAGGAACTTTTAGACGGTCAGGAAATCGGTGCTGATGTGTATATTGACATGATCAGCGGAGAAGTTGTATCTGTTTTTACAAAAAAGAAAATTATTATGAGAGCCGGAGAAACCGATAAATCGGTGTCTTTTAAAGATAATAAACTTTTTGATTTAATTATAGATTTTTGTAAAGAAAGTGGCTGGTTAGGGCAAATTGATATCGACATTTTCGATGTTGATGGAGAGTATTACATATCAGAGGTAAATCCGCGTTTTGGTGGTGGTTATCCTCATGCCTATGAGTGTGGATGTGATCATATGAAAATGATTATTTATAATCTCAATGGAAAAGAAAATGAAACAGCTATTGGCCTGTATGAAGACGGCGTCTTTATGATGAAATACAACGAGATTATGGTGAAGAAATGAAAATTTTGTATGTAACAACTGTAGGGTCTACTATGGGATTCTTTTATGAGCATTTCAGAATGTTTATCAAAGAGGGCCATGAAATAGAGATAGCTTGTGGTAACGCGAAACCGATAAGCGAAAAAATAGCATCGCTTGGATTACCCTCACATACAATAGCGTTTTCTCGTTCACCTTTTTCTAAGGACAACCTGAAAGCATACAAACAACTGAGAGAGCTTATAGAGAACGGGAATTATGATATCGTTCATTGCCACACGCCGAACGCTTCGGTTATTACCCGACTTGTTTGCAGAAAGCTTAGAAAGAAAAATGGGCTTAAGGTATTTTATACTGCTCATGGATTTCACTTTTACAAAGGTGCTACAAAGTTGAATTGGTTGTTGTATTATCCGATTGAAAATTTTTGTTCACGTTTTACTGATAAGCTGATTACTATTAATACAGAAGATTATAAATTGGCAAAAAAGAAGTTCAAAGCTAAAGAAGTTCATCTTGTTCCCAGCGTTGGTGTGGATTTTTCGAGATTTGAAGATGTTTGTGTTGACAGAAATGAAAAGCGACATGAAATTGGTGTGCCAGAATATGCGAAACTCCTTTTGTCAGTCGGTGAACTCAACGAAAACAAAAATCATCAGGTAATTGTACGAGCAATTGCAAAACTTAATGATGCTAATATTCACTACGCAATTGCGGGAATTGGTGACAAAAAAGAGTATTTACTCAACCTGGCAAAAGAATTAGGCGTTGAAGCACAGGTTCATCTGTTGGGATTTAGAAAAGATATTGCTGAGCTCAACTACAGTTCAGATATATTTTGCTTACCGTCTTATAGAGAAGGTTTAGGTATTGCTTCAATTGAAGCAATGTCGTGTGGATTACCGATTGTAACTTCAAATGTTCACGGCATTAATGATTATAGTATTGATGGAGTAACTGGACACACAAGTGCTCCTGGTGATGTGAACGGTTTTGCTGAAGCTATCAATAAGCTGATATCCTGTCCCGAAACAGCAAAAGAAATGGGAAAAGCAAATATGGGACGGGTTGAGAAATATGATATGTCAAACGTCCTGAAAATAATGCGTGAAATATACGAATTGCATTGAGTGTGAACACAGTTCCAGTGAATTGATATATGTTGTGCAAATTATATTGTAAGGAGAAATAAAGTGAAAGATCTTGTTTCGATTATTGTTCCGGTCTATCGCGTGGAGGAATATTTAAGAAAATGTTTAGACAGTTTGATTTCACAAACATATG
Source organism: Clostridia bacterium (assembly GCA_017380115.1). Classification (GTDB taxonomy): domain Bacteria; phylum Bacillota; class Clostridia; order Oscillospirales; family Acutalibacteraceae; genus SIG575. The sequence goes on from JAFOEP010000147.1 coordinate 8,918, forward strand.
AAAATATTGAAATTATTCTGGTTGATGACGGTTCTCCTGATAATTGCCCTCAGATTTGCGATGAATATGCACAGACAGATTCACGAATAAAAGTTATACATCAAACAAATCAAGGAATTTCTGCTGCCAGAAACACAGGGATTGCTAACATAAGTGGCGAATATGTTCTTTTTGTAGATAGTGATGATTGGATATCACAAGATACTTGTGAACGTGCCGTAGCTGCGATTAAAGAGCATAATGTTGACATGGTTTTTTGGTCATATGCAAGAGAATTTGATGATAGAACATTAAACAGATATATATATAATAAAGATATGCTGTTTGATGAAAGTGATTTCAAGGCGTTATTTCTTCGATTGTTGGGGCAAACAAATACTCCTGAGACATTGGATGTATTGTCTCCTACATGGAATAAAATGTATAGAGCCAAGCATCTTTCGGAAAAGATTCAATTTGTTGATATAAATTGCATTGGCTCAGAAGATTTGTTTTTCAATACACAAGTATTCCTTTTGTCAAAAAGTGCCTATTATTTAAACGAAACATTTTATCATTATAGAAGAGACAATCAGGGTTCATATACAACAAATTATAAAAAAGATCATCTGATAAAACGCAAAGCATTATTCAGTGCTTTAAAGAATGTGCTGACAGAGGCTCATGGACAGGAATACTATGATGCCATTGACAGAAGAATTGCATTAGATATTTTAAGTCAGTCGTTGAATATAGTTAATAGCGGCAGGTCTTTACGTGAGAAAAATCAATTAATGAGAAATGTGTTACAAGATGAAGTATATAAATCGGCATTGAGAAGGCTTAGTATAAAAGGTTTGCGTGTTCACTGGAAAGTATATTATGGAACGGCAAAACTTGGAAGCCCGCTTTTTGTAAATTTGTTAACAGAAGCTATCAATAAATTACGGAGAATACGATAAATGAGTGATTTGAATAAATATCCGCTTGTGTCTATTGTGATACCTGTATATAACGGAAGTAATTATATGCATGAAGCAATAGATTGTGCATTGAATCAAACATACCCAAATATTGAGGTAATTGTTATCAATGATGGCTCTAACGATGATGGTAAAACAGACTCAGTTGCTAAGTCATACGGTGACAAAATACGCTATTTTGAAAAAAGCAACGGAGGTTCTTCGTCTGCCATAAATCTTGGCATTGCACAAATGAGAGGAGAATGGTTTTCCTGGTTAAGTCATGACGACTTATATGTGGCTGAAAAAGTGGAAAAACAAATAGCATTTATGGAATCGTTGCAGATAGATGCTTCGGATATTTCTAACCATATTTTCTTTTCGGCATCGGAACTGATTGACGCAAACGGTAAAGTGATTCGTGCTTTTGATGAGAAAAAAGCAACAAAGCTTGCAGAAAAAGTTGATTCTTTTCAGCATAACGGCTATTTGATAGCTGAACCCAGAAAATATAATTTCCACGGTTGCTCATGCCTTATCAATAAGTCCGCATTTGAAAATGTTGGCTGCTTTGACGAATCTTTTCGTTTGCTTAATGATCTGGATATGTGGTATCGTCTGTATGCGGCGAATTATAAAGTTCATTATATTCCTGAACCGTTGGTTAAAGGTCGAATTCACGCAAAGCAGGTTTCAAAAAGCATAGGATTTTCTTGCCACAACCCCGAGCAGGATTTGTTTTGCAACAGAAGTCTTAATTGGCTTTTAGAAAATTGTCCAGATGAAGAACTGCTGTTTCGTTTTGGTTGCAGTATGTATATGTCAACACGATATGAAGATGGAGACAGAGCGTTTTCATATATAAAACATTTGACAACCAGACAGAAAATTTACAAAATTGTTTACAAAAGCATTGCCGGAATGCGGCAATTTGCAAAGAATATATATTTGAAATTAAAAACATAGAGTTTACTATCAGGAGAAACTATGTGGGTATATTGCATTTTGTTGCTGTTTCCATTAGCGATTCAGCATTTCACGATAAAAGGGAATAGCATTGATTACGAGAAAAAGAATCAACGTTCGATGTTTTGCTTCTTTGCGCTGATGACAATACTCGTTGCTCTTCGCCATGAAAGTGTCGGAACAGATACAAAAAACTATATTTACTTTTTTGAAAAATTCTCGAAATTATCGTGGGAACAGTTGGGAAAAGAGTCTGTTGAATGGGGATTTACTTATTTCAATAAATTTGTTTCATTGTTTTCCAAAGAACCACAAGTATTCCTTGCAGTTACTGCAATTGTTACTATTGCAATGATATATCCGACATACAAGAGATTATGTCTTGATCCTTCTTTGACAATTGTTCTGTA
>JAFOEP010000148.1 GCA_017380115.1 Clostridia bacterium
AATCAAAAAGCCATAAAGGATATCGCCTTTAACTTTCAAGCCATCTCCCGTGTTTTTGAATTTCATATAGATTGCATTGTCGGCAATTCTGTAACTATTGAGTGTTGATACCCTGTAAGTTGAATATTTGTTATAAACAAGTCCGAGTGCAGCACTTGCCATTCTTCTTCCAACAGGTTCTTTATTCCAAGGGTGATATACATAAGTCACTTCATTATATTCAAGTGAAACATCATACAATGAAATTGCCGCTCTGCTTTCAGGATGTGCGTCCATAAAAGATGCAAGTTCAGCATTCATATCCTGAAGCTCTCTGCTTGTTGTATGATACGGACTTGACGCAAACTGTGAATAAACAATAGGAAGTAATCCGTCTTTATATCCAAATGTTTCTGTATAACATTTTTGTAAAAGGTCAAGCTGTACTGAATATTCGCCATATTCTGCACCGTACATCAAATCGTTTTCGCCCTGATACCAAATCATACCTGAAAGATTAAATCTGCGTACAGGGTAAATTCTGACGTTGTAGTTTGCACCAAGTGTACCAAGCATATCCTTATTGTTTGTGTCATATTCCGAAGAAGGAACATAAGCATTATATTTTTTGAGTATTGCCAAAGCCTCAGGACTTGACTCAACAGCCTTTCTTGAAAGCCATGAGCGAATCCATGTGCTACCCATAGAGATGTTTAAAATTCCGACAGGCATATTTATTTCTTTCTGAAGTTGTTCAGCAAAATAATATCCCACACCGGAAGCAAGGCCTATTTTCGGTTCTTTTCCGTTGACCCAATAGCAACGAGGATTATCTTCTTGCACAGTGTCAGGAACTTTTTCGTCTTCAAGCTCGAATGAATTTCCGATCATAGCTCTGACCCATTTGTTGCCGTAACCATTTTCAACAAATTCGTCCCATTTTGCTGTAACATTCAATTCAAGAGCCATATTACTTTGGCCTGATGCAAGCCATAATTCTCCGAAAACTACGTTTGTGAGCTTATCAAACTGTTTTCCGTTGACAGTCATTATAATTGTATATTCTTCGTATGAACCAGCAGGTGCCATAAATCCGACTTCAAATATTCCGTTTTTACCCACCTTACATTCTGAATATGCAATTTTTTTGTTCTTGCTGTTATAAAGAGCACAAGCAACAACCGAGCCTTTTGTTGCTTTACCTGCAAGTACTGCTTCTTCCTTTTGTTTGAAAAGCATATTGCTCGAATAAAAGCTGTAAAGCTCAGCTTTTGCAGTCTGCGAAAATGCCATTATATTAAAAGAAAAAGCGCATATCAGGCACAATATAAGACATAATATTTTTCTGAAAATTTTCATCTTCCTTTACATCTCCCTTGAACAAAAAATGTTGCTATATTTGATTTTCATTTTACCATACATATATCAAAAAGTCAATTACACAATCTACTTTATACCAGCATAAAATATAAAAATCCACCATACTTATCAGCTAAGTATAGTGGAATTATTTTTATCAGATTAATGATTTATAAAGTTCAGCAATTTCTTCTACGCTTGTTTCTCTTGGGTTTCCAGGTCTGCAAGCATCGTCATAAGCTGACTGTGAAAGGAACATCAAATCTTCTGCTTTTACAATGTCTTTAAGGTCAGCAGGAATTCCTACATCTTTTGCAAGTTTTTTAACTTCTTCGATAGCTGCTTTTCTGTATTCATCCTGGCTCATTCCTGTTGTGTCAACGCCCATTGCTTCAGCAATATATTTATATTTGTCGCCTGTCATCGGAGCATTGTATTCCATAACAGTAGGAAGAATAATTGCATTTGCAATTCCGTGAGGTGTGTCATAAAGTGCACCAAGAGGATGTGCCATTGAATGTACAATACCCAAGCCAACGTTTGAGAATCCCATTCCTGCAACATACTGACCGAGAGCCATATCTTCTCTGCCCTGAGGGTCATTTTCAACAGCTTTTCTCAATGATCTTGCAATGATTTCGATTGCTTTGAGGTGCATCATATCTGTCATTTCCCAAGCACCTTTTGTGATGTAACCTTCTATTGCGTGTGTCAAAGCGTCCATACCTGTTGCAGCTGTCAGACCTTTCGGCATTGATGACATCATATCTGGGTCAACGATTGCACAAACAGGAATATCATGTACGTCAACGCAAACCATTTTTCTGTTCTTATCTTCATCAGTAATAACATAGTTGATTGTTACTTCTGCAGCTGTTCCTGCTGTTGTAGGTACTGCAATGATCGGAACGCATTTATTTTTTGTGTCAGCAACACCTTCAAGGCTTAATACGTCACCGAATTCAGGGTTGTTGATTATAATACCAATTGCTTTTGCTGTGTCCATTGAAGAACCACCACCAATTGCAATGATATAGTCTGCGCCTGATGCTTTGAATTTTTCAACGCCGTCTTTTACATTAGCGATTGTCGGATTAGCTTTAATGTTTGAAAAAAGCTCATATTTTAATGATGCTTCATCAAGAACATCTGTAACTTTTTTTGCAATGTTAAGTTTAACAAGATCAGGGTCGGAGCATACAAATGCTTTTGCAAAGCCTCTTGCATTAGCCTCTCCTGGTATAGCGTTGATAGCCCCTTTTCCGTGATATGATGTTTCGTTTAATACTATTCTGTTTGCCATATTTATACCTCCGTTTTTTATATTTTGGAAATTTAATTTCCTTTTAATCTAATTTACCAATATGTTGTGAACAAATTGTGAACAATATTTGTATTATTGTTAAATGTTTGTCAATGTTGGTTTTTTCTGTGGTCAATATACCCTTGCAAGATTGTAGAAGCAGCAACTGCATCAACAAGTTTTTTTGATTTTTTGCCGTAAACGTTTGCATTGTTCAAAGATTGATACGACATAACGGTCGTCAATCTTTCATCCCACATATCAACATCAACACAACTTTTTTCTTTCAGCTTATTAGCAAAATCAATGCATTTTTGTGCTCTTTCGCCGCAACTTCCGTCCATATTTTTAGGAAGTCCGACCACAAACATTTCTGCTTTTTCTGAATCAAAAAGTTCCATTATTTTTTCAACAAGAATATCCTCGTCAATTTCATTAATTACGCATAATGGAGAAGCAAGCATTTCAAATTTATCACATACGGCAACGCCTGTTCTGACATCGCCATAGTCTATTGACATAATTTTCATCTGTTAATTTTCTCCCTGTGCTCCGGAATCTTGCTGAGTGGTTGTCTCAGGTGCCTGTTGAGTTGTTGATTCCGGTTGTTCGGCAGAAAATGTAGGTTCTTCGGTTGTTCCAGATGAAGTTGTCGTTTGCGATGATGAAGTCACTTCCTGATGTTTCGTTGCTTCTGTCATTTTTTTGTCAGAATACCTTTCAAGGTTTGCTGCTGATGTTGAGTGGTTACCGTCGCAATAGATGTCATATTCGCTTGTGAACAAACAAGTAGAAGCTGAACAGTTGCTTCCGGCAAGTTTTCCTGTGTAAATACAATATTCTTTTCTTTCTGCAATCGGATTTTCAACAAAATCAAATTCTTTTGCAGGTAATTCAAGGGCACTATGAATCTTTGTGAATACGTTGTAGAAAATTTTACCTGCAGGGTTTGATGAGTTTGTACTTATATATGCAGGAAGGTCAAATCCATACCATACTGCTGAGACAAAATACGGTGTGCCACCAACGAACCAACGGTCTTTGTTGTTTGATGTAGTACCTGTTTTAGCAAATGTAGGATATCCGCCGATTTTATATCCGTAACCTGTACCATTATTGATAACTCCTTGCATAAGTCTGTTCATAATTTCGGCACAAGACGGACTTATTGCATAGTTGACCTTGTTTTTATCCACTTTAAGATCATAAGACGATGGGTCAGAATAATCAAAATATACAGAACCACTGCTGTCTACGACCTTGAAATACGGATATGGGTCATAATATTTACCACCGTTGCCAAAAATCTGGAACGCAGCAGTCATTTCAAGTGTTGTTACGCCATAGTTCATAGCGCCAACGGTCATAGGCGCATAGTCCTTGTCGTCTTCACCATCAACGAGATGTCCGAAATGAAGAGTATTTTTAAGGAAGTCGTATGATACAGCAAGTCCCATTTCATTGATGATACGATATGGTATTGTGTTCAAAGATTGAGCAATCGCATATTGAATTGAAACATATTCACCTGTACCTCTTTTGCCACCGTAGTTGGTCGGCCATGGTGAACCGCCTCTGTAAGTTCCTGATGCATCAATATATCTTGAACCCTCTGTTATTACACCTTTCTCCATTGCAGGAGCATAAGCGGAAAGAGGTTTGATTGAAGAACCGGGCTGACGAGGTGAATCAACAGCTCTGTTAAGGCATCTGTTGCCTGGTTTCTTGTCTGCACCACCTGCAATTGCAACCACTCTGCCATAATAATCCATAATTGTCATTGATGTCTGGATAGGCTCTTTTGTCGCAGAAGAAGTGTAAACTGTCGGGAATCCTTCTCTTTTTTCATAAACATTTTCAATAATATTCTGAGCCTTGACATTTTCAGCAGAATATATTTTTAATCCACCGTAATAAACCTTCTTATATGCCTGGTTATATGTCAGATCATATTCTTCCTGGAAGTCTTCAATAAGACTTGCAACAATATAGTCAACATAATAACTCTGGATTTCATCGTCTTCTTCTCTTGTTTCGTCTTTAAGTTGACTTACAAATCCAGGAGAATTTGAATATACCATTTCATAATTTATTGCTTCATTATATTCAGACTGAGTAATAAGACCTTGTTGAAGCATATTATTCAGACAAATGGATCTGCGTTTTGCATTGTTGTCAGGGTTGATAAGCGGGTCGTATGTTCCCGGTGCCTGAGTTATACTTGCAAGACAAGCACATTCAGCAAGATTCAGATCTTCAACTTCTTTGCCAAAATAAAGTTCTGCGGCAGTTTTAATTCCGTAACAGCCCTGACCAAGATACAATGTGTTAAGATAAGTTTCAAGTATCTCATCTTTTTCATAATTCTTTTCAAGATTAAGAGCTGTCAGAATTTCATTGAATTTTCTGACGAATGTTACTTCCTTTTTATTTGTAAGGTTTTTAACTAACTGTTGAGTAATTGTTGAACCACCTTGTCCGTGGTTACTGCTGACTACCATAACGCTCAATGTTCTGAACCAGTCAACGCCGTGATGTTCTTCAAATCGTTTGTCTTCAAGAGCAATAATTGCATCCTGCATATTTTTCGGTATTGATTCAAGATCAACCCAGATACGATTTGTTTCACCATGAAGACGTTTATATTCAACAAAATTTGAAGCGTCAAAAGCCTCGCCATATTTCTCATCTTTGTTAACATAAATAATTGAAGTCTGGTCCTGACTTGCTTTATACAAATCAAGATCAAATTTCTCTCCGTATACTGTTTTAATACAATGCACAACTATATAGCCAAACAAAACAATTGCAGTAGAAATCAGAACAAGAACTGCACATCTTAAAACAGTCCCAAGTACAGAATTACGTTTCTTTCTTCTTTTCACCTGGCGACCTCTGTTGTTATGGCTTTTTGCAGAAAAATTAGAATTCATAAACCTTAACTTCCTTTTTTAATTATAATCCTACTATTATAGAAATTATATACTATAAGTATAACATATTTTGTCAATATTTTTTTATTTTTTTTCTTAAAAAACTATATTTGTTAATTTTGTACAATTATTTGTATAAATTTTATGATGAATGTAAAAAATAGAAATGATATCACAGAAAAGGAAACAATAAAATGAGATTTTTTCGCTATTCGTTATTTTTTGCTTTAATTTTTTCTATTACATTTTTCTCTTATTCATTAGTTTTTAAAAGTTATATCGGAAATTATGCAAACAAAAACAATCATCAAGCTACTACTGAATCAACATCGGCAATTTATACTTTGAGCGAATATAAAGGCAGAGTTGCCGTTTTTTACAACAACAACTCTTCACCGGATGAAATATATGATTCATTTTTGGATTCTCTCCCCGAAGACGACGCGATTGCATTGAAAGAAGGCATCACCGTTTTTTCAAAAGAAGAATTGCAACAGCTTCTGGAAGATTATACAAGTTAATATATTTTATTCAATTGGTGTTCCATCAGGACGAAACAGCGGAAGTGGTTCAAGGAAAATGATATCTTCTCTGTTTTGAGCATCACCTTCTGCAAGAATAGCCATTTCTCCGACAATTTCACCGCCTGCTTTTTCAACAAGTGTCCTGAGAGCTTTTGTTGATTCACCTGTTGAAATGACATCATCAACAATCAAAATTCTTTTTCCTTTTATCATTTCTGCTTCAGCAACATCAAGATAGAGATGCTGAACTTTGTCAGTTGAAATAGATTTAACTTCTACTTCAAAAATACCTGTCATATATAATTTAGGATATTTTCTTGCAATAAAATATGATTTGTCATTATTTTGTCTTGCAATTTCATGAGCAAGTGGAATACCTTTTGCTTCTGCTGTTATAATATAATCATACTCAGGTGCTTTTTTTAACAAATCACGAGCACAAGACGAGTAGTCGGCGAGGCGGTCGCGCACGACGGGCTCCACCTTCGTGCCGCGCTCGGGGAAGCGCTGCACCACGCCGTCGGCCTGGTGGCGGCCGCGGTTCACGTCGAAGAGCACAAGCTCGCCGTAGC
>JAFOEP010000149.1 GCA_017380115.1 Clostridia bacterium
ATCTGTACTATCCATTTAATCAATTGGTCAATTGCACATAAAGAGATAATGGATAATATAGAAACAACTATAAACATTTTGCACCTCAAAAATTTTTATTCTTCGTCAATATCATTAATAAAGTCAAATCCGAATGTATTGTCAAGATCTTCTGTATCATCAACTTGGATTGAAAAAGGTTTGTCACCAGTCATGTTATCAGAATCATCTGAAATTTCTTCTTGTGAATTATCATCTGATTCTTCATCATTATATTCGACATCTTCAAATATAAATTCATCCTGACTATCATCGTTTTCAAACATATCAAAATCATTATTTAACAATAAATCATTTTCAGATTCTTTTGAAAAGAACATTTCTGCATTTAAGTCAGAAGTTGAATATAATGAACTCTTTTCACTGTTCAAGAAAGATGAATCATTTGAATCCTGCTTCAAAAAACTATCATGTTCTGTAAAATCAGATGTTTCTTTTTCAACAACATCAGGCTCTGAGCTTGAATAAATATCTTCAAAAATCAATTCAGATGCAGTTGAAATTTCATCTTCATTCATATATTTGCCAAGTGATTCAGAAAAATCATTAAACACGTCTCTTTTTTCCTTCACAATTGATTCAACAATCTCATCAACCGTGCTGACGCTTACAGGCGAAAAATCCTTATCTGACAAAGAATAATTTTCTTTGATTTTATCATATGCAGAGTATGACATATTTTTGATCAGATAAATCTGGTCCTCATATCTTTTGATAAGAGCCAATTTAAACACTTCAGACTCTTCTTTGATTTTGTTAAGCAAGGATTGCTGATTTTCAATATCCTGAGCAATATTTGAAAGCTGCATTTTTGATGTCTTGGCTGCATTTTCAATTATTTCAGATGCTTTGATTTTTGCATCAGTAATTACAGCTTTTGCATCATTTTCAGCTTTCTCAGTCGCTTTTTTTGCCTGAGAACGAGCTTTATCAAATGTTTCTTTAATTTGCAATTCTACTTCGTCGATTCTTTTCTTTATACGAGCATTAGTGATAGAATCAGCACTTTGAGCTTTAACCTCAGCAGCCTCAATAATGCTTTCAGATTCTTTTCTTGCATCACTGATAAGCTTTGAAGCCATACGTTGTGCATTGATGATAGCATTTTTGATTCTCTGTTCGTCGTTTCTGTATTCCTCAATCTTTGAAGCCAATATATTCAGTTTTCGAATAAGTTCTTTATTTTCTCTAAATACAAGATCATACGAAGAAGCAATTTGAGCTATGTATTCATCAACCTCTTCACTCTTATAAAAACCACGACCAACATTCTGGAAATAATGGTTTTTAATATTAGCGGGTGTTAACATTTATATCTCCCCTCACACTTCGGATTTTTATCTGAAAAATATTCCATCCACATTGTTGGAATCAAACTCATCGTCAATTCCACCTGAATATTCATATCCGTTAGGTTTGATCATATATGTTCTGTATGCAACTCTTTTGAGTTCGCCTTTATTTGCAATAGTTACACCATAAATAAAGTCAATAATTCTTTGTGTGATTTCATTTGAAGCTGATTCAAGATTTATAATAACAATTCTTTTTTCGTTGATGCTTTTTGTAACTTCACCAACATCTTCAAATTTTTCAAGCTTAGCAACTACAACATGAGGTTTTGAGGTCTGACGCTGACTTGTAGAATTAAAGTTTACAATTTTACTCTGCTTTCTTTCTGATGAGAAATCAGGTCTTGGTGCTTCAAATTGCATGTCAGAGTTGTTGCTGAGGAAATCATACTCATCTTCGTCGTTAACGTATGTTTCCTCTCTGATTTCGCCGTAATCCTCTTCATCTTCTGAGCCCAAAATAAGGCCCTTCATTTTGTCCATAAAACCCATAATTATTCCTCCTGAAAAATATATATTTAATAAATTCTTGCGCCAAATAATGATGAACCGATTCTCACAAGATTGGATCCTTCTTCTATTGCTTGTGAATAATCGTTAGACATTCCCATTGAAAGAATATCCATACTTATATTATCTATTTTTTTGTCCCTAATGTCAATAAAAATACTGTACATATTCGAAAAAAATGTTTGAGATATTTGTAAATTGTCACAAAAAGGTGGAATTGCCATCAAACCTTTAACATTTATACCTTTAATTTCTGCCAGCTTGTGGACAATTTCAAATATTTCGCTTTTATCAATTCCGAATTTCGAGTCTTCATTCCCGATATTTATCTCTAACAAAACATCAACACTTTTTCCAATTTTATTGCTGACTTTAGCAATCTCATTTGCAAGTTTTATGCTGTCAACGGATTGAAT
>JAFOEP010000014.1 GCA_017380115.1 Clostridia bacterium
ATATACTGAAATAACTGCGATGCCTGAGAAAATTGCTTTTAGTGACCTGGTAACACAAGGATTCCCGTTTTACGGTGGCGCAATAACATATCATGTTGACATTGAAACCAAGAACGGTCAGGCAGAATTCTGTGTTCCGCAGTACCGTGGTGCAATGATTAAAGTGTATGTGGACGGTAAAGATGTCGGAGAAATTGTGTACCCACCATACAAGATACTTTTAAAAGACTTGTCCGATGGCAAACATACGGTTGATCTGAAATTGTACCTGACCAGATATAATTGTTTCGGACCTCTTCATCTTTCAAAAGAGGATAATTCATATCATTCTCCGATATTCTGGAGAAGTTGGGGTGCGATGTGGACAGACGGTTATGTTTTGAGAAAAACCGGCATATTCACTGAACCGAGAGTAATATTATAATAAAAAAAGCTGATGAGCTACGAGGTAGTTCATCAGTCTTTTTTTGTGAACAAATATTCAGGAAATACCTTGCTCGTTGAGATATTGGATAATAGAACGAGATATGTTTTGTGCGATTTCATCGAGATTGTTTTTTATGAATTGTTCATCTTCGGGGTTGTCGTGATAACCGATTTCAATAAACACCGAAGGTGCGTTTGTTCTTCTCAATTCTGCAAGAGAGGTAGACGGTAAGGTGTTCACAAGCTCAGGGTCTGGATAAATATTTTTGAGATTATCCGAAATGATATCAGCTGCTTCAGAGCCTTTCTGACTACCCAGATAATAATAAATATCAGGCCCTCTCAATAAACCGGGATAAATATCCGGTGAAGCGTTTGAATGAAGAGCGACGTGCAAATCGTAGTTGCCTGCGTTTGACTCTCTGATTGCATCCTGGAAAGTACCGTCAGGATTGTTTCTTCCCGTTTCAATACCGTTCTGATTTAAATTTTGTTCGATTCTGTCTGCTAATAAGTTCATATATAATTGTTCGTTTCCGCCTGTCAGATATTGATTGAATTCCTGCGTTGACGGACTTAAAAAAACTTTGGGCATAATCAAATCACCTCAATTTATACTATTGAAAAAATGAACGGTTTGTGACTGTTGAAAAAAACATTTCTTTATGTTATACTATTTTAAATTAAAAAAATAAAGGAAGAAACGAAATGATTAAACAGTTAAAAAAGCCTGAAAAAGGTGAAAAATATGCAATTATAAAAACAAATATGGGCACAATCAGTGCTAAACTTTTTGAAAAAGAAACACCTAAAACAGTCGAGAATTTTGTAACTCATTCAAAAAACGGATATTATGACGGAATCATTTTCCATAGAATAATTAATGATTTTATGATACAGGGTGGCGACCCGACAGGAACAGGTTGCGGCGGTGAAAGTATATGGGGCAAAGGCTTTGAAGATGAAATTGATTTTGACCTTCATAACTTTTACGGAGCACTTTCAATGGCAAACACAGGAAGACCGTTTTCAAACGGAAGTCAGTTTTTTATTGTGCAGGCAAAAGAGGTCAGCGAAGATCTGATTTCACAGATGCAACAAATTCCTGAAATGTTTTCTAAGGAAACAATAGACACATACCGTTCTATCGGTGGCACACCGTGGCTTGATGGAAAACACACAGTTTTCGGACAAGTGTTTGAAGGAATGGACGTAGTAGAAAAAATTGCAAAAGTCAGAACGGATATGTTGAACAAACCGTTTGAAGATGTAGTAATAGAAACTATTGAAATAAAAGAAGCAGAATAAGAGTGATGATATGAGCGAAATGTTGTTGAGCTTTATTAAAAACAAAATACCTGAATTATCAAAAAGCCATAAAAAAATTGCAACATTTATTGTTGAGCATTATGATAATGCTGCCTTTATGACTGCCTATAAAATTGCACAGGCGGTAGGCGTAAGCGAGTCAACAGTTGTACGTTTTGCGTCAGAATTAGGATATGACGGTTATCCTGAGTTTCAGAAATCACTTCAGGACCTTGTCAGAAAAAAACTGACAGGGGTTCAAAGAATTGATATTATGTCTGTCGAAACAGACGGAACTGAACTGATAGAAAAAACGTTCAAGAACGATATATTGTCAATTGAAGAAACATTCAGAGAGCTTGACATAGAAGCGTTCAGAAAAAGTGTAGATACAATATGCAAAAGTGAAAAGATATATTTTTTGGGTTCGAGAAGTGCATCAATAATACCGAACTTTTTGCATTATTATCTGAAATTACTGTTTGACAATGTAATTCTTGTAGATGTTTCAAGTGACAGCGAAATATACGAATTTCTGTTCAGAACAACTGAAAACGACGTGTGTATAATAACCTCTTTTCCGAGATATTCGTCAAACATTGTTGATGCTGCCAAATTTGCTCACGACAGAGGCTCAAAGATAGTGTCGATTACCGACAGCGTTGATTCACCTCTTGTGCCGTTTACAGATTATCTTCTCATAGCCAAAAGTGCTATGGCAAGTGTAGTTGATTCGTTGACTGCGGCAATGAGCTTATCGAATTGTCTGATATCATCAATTGTTTCTGAAAAAAGAAATGAAGCAAGAGAAAGATTTGAAACACTTGAATCTTTCTGGGATAAATACGGAATATATAAAAATCCAGAGGAAACGGATAATGATTGATGTAATTGTTGTGGGGGCAGGAGCAGCCGGCATGATGGCGGCAGGGACTTCTGCTGAACGAGGGTTAAAAACAGTATTGTTTGAAAGAAACGAAAAACCCGGAAGAAAAATTATGATTACGGGTAAGGGCAGATGCAATGTAACAAACGATTGCAATGAAATCAATGAACTTGTAAAAAACGTACCTGTAAACGGAAAATTCTTGTTCAGTGCTTTTTCAGACTTTATGCCCGAAGATACAATCCGTTTTTTTGAAGAAAGAAATGTCAGGCTCAAAACGGAAAGAGGAAAAAGAGTATTTCCTTTGAGCGACAAATCTTCCGATATTGTTGATTGCCTGAAAAATTATGTTCTGAAAAATAAAGTTGAAATTAAAAACCAACGCATAAAAAAAATAATAATTGAAAACAATAAAGCAATAGGTGTTGAAACAATTGAAGGGAAATGCTTCTATGCAAACAACATCATCATTGCAACCGGTGGAAAATCATATCCTCAGACAGGTTCGACGGGTGACGGCTATGTAATGGCAAA
>JAFOEP010000015.1 GCA_017380115.1 Clostridia bacterium
AAAGATACATCTTTTTCGTTATAATCAATTTTTTCATTTCTGATAGCAAGTCTGAAACCGTCAAGAGCAATAAGTCTGATGTTACCTTGAGTTATTTCAAATTTTATACCTGTATGTACAACTTTTGTGCTGTCATTGACAGCTACTGCAAAAATTGTTTGTCTTATCATTTCTTTTAAAATTTTCTGTTCAACAACGATAGGATAACTTTCTTCAATTTTAGGTAATTCAGGATAATCTTCAGGGTCAATACCGATGATTGTATATTCTGTGTCACCGCTTCTTATCATATATTTAAAACGTTCATCCTGTTTTTCAATCACAACAGTTTCACCCGGAAGATATCTCAGAATATCGCAAAGTGTTTTTGCGTTGATTATGATACTTCCCGGTTCATTGACTCTTGCAGATATGGAAGTATTGATTCCAATATCCATATCGTATCCTGTTAAAATCAATTCATCGCCCAGAGCTTTCATCATAATTCCTTCCAATGCAGGAATTGATGCTTTCTGAGAAACTGACCTCTGGATTATTTGACAAACTTCTGATAATTTCTGGGTTTCACAAATTACTTTCATTTTTTTTATCCTGTTTTTTCAAAACTATAATTTATTTTGAAAAAGTTTTCCTTTCGTGGTTTTTGAAAAATTGAAAATTAAAGATTAAAAACAAATAAATAAATAATTATTTTTAGTAGTATTAGTAGTGTGGTTGAAAATGTTAAAAACTCTGCGAGGCCAATAAAATCAATAGTTTACGATGACCTTAAAAAGTTAAAAATTTATGGAAAATTTTGTGGAAAGTTTTTAAAACATTTTTCAAAGTGAAAACTGTGGAAAATTTTCGGTGAATTATTGAAAATTATGTGGAAAACTTTTTTCAGTTTTCAGGCTTAATTATATCTGTTCCGATGTATTTTCTGAGAACTTCCGGAACAGTAATGCTTCCGTCTTCGTTCTGGTAATTTTCAAGAATTGCTGCTGTTGTTCTTCCGACTGCAACGCCTGAACCATTTAATGTGTGAACAAGCTGAGCTTTTGATTTTGCGTCTTTTTTGAATCTGATTGAGGCTCTTCTTGCCTGGAAATCTTCAAAGTTGGAGCATGAAGAAATTTCAACATATCTGTTGTATGATGGCATCCATACTTCAATATCATAAGTTTTTGCTGATGAAAATCCTATGTCACCTGAGCTTAAAGCAACAACTCTGTGAGGTAATCCTAAAAGTTGTAAAACTTTTTGTGCATCAAGAGTAAGTTTTTCAAGTTCATCATAAGATGTTTCAGGGTCAACAAATTTAACTAATTCAACTTTATTGAACTGGTGCTGTCTGATAAGACCTCTTGTGTCTCTTCCTGCGCTTCCTGCTTCTGCTCTGAAACATGCAGAATATGCGCAATATTTAATCGGAAGTTTATTTCCTTCAATAATTTCATCTCTGTGCATATTTGTAACAGGAACTTCTGCGGTAGGAATAAGGAAGAAATCGTTGTTTGTTTTGAATGCATCTTCTTCAAATTTCGGAAGCTGTCCTGTTCCTGTCATTGATGCTCTGTTTACAATGAATGGAGGAAGAATTTCTGTGTATCCGCTTTCTGCATGAGTGTCAAGGAAAAAGCTGATGATAGCTCTTTCAAGTTTTGCACCGATACCTTTGTAAAAGTGGAAACGTGTGCCTGTAACTTTTGCAGCAGTTTCCGGGTCAAGAATACCAAGGTCTGCACCGATGTCCCAATGAGCTTTTGGTTCAAAATCAAAGTTTCTGACTTCTCCCCATTTTCTGATTTCAACGTTTTCGCTGTCATCTTTTCCGATTGGTGTAGTTTCGTGAGGTATATTCGGAAATTCATACATAATATTTTTTTGTTTTGCGTCAAGCTCTGAAATAACAGCATCATTTTCTTTGATGATTTCTTTTATTTCGTTCATTCTCTGCATTATTTCAGAAATATCTCCACCCTCTTTTTTAATCTGAGGGATTTTTTTACTTGCCTGATTCTGTTCTTGTTTGAGAGAATCATTTTTTGTCATAATTTCTCTTCTTTTTTTATCTATTTCAAGAACTTCATCAACAAAGCTGTCCATATCCTTGTTTCTTGTTTTCATTGCAGCTTTTACTTTTTCCGGGTTTTCTCTGATTACTTTAATGTCTAACATTTTGTTTCCTCCAAAAATTATTCAAAATTTTTAATTATTTTCTTTAAATCATCACGGTCAAAAAATTCAATTTTAATGCTACCTTTGTCTTTAACGCAAGTAATCTGAATTTTTCTTCCTAAGCTTTCACTCAAAGCAAGTTCAACTTCGTCATAAAAAATATCACGCTTTTTAGTTTGTTTTTGCTTTGTAGGTTTCTGACTGTTTAATTTTTTAACAAGAGCTTCCGTTTCACGAACTGAAAGATTTTTGTTAATAATAAGTTTTGCAATTTCAATTATTTTTTCTTCCGATTCCAACGATAAAATTGCTTTTGCGTGGCCGGTAGAAATAATACCGTTTTCAACATAATTTTTCACTTCATCAGGAAGCTTCAGAATGCGAAGAGCATTTGTTACTGAACTACGGGATTTACCAAGACGTTTACTGATTTCTTCCTGGGTCAATTCAAATTTATCAATTAAAAGCTTAATGCCTTCTGATTCTTCTATCGGATTAAGGTCTTCTCTTTGAAGATTTTCAATCAAAGCAATAGCCATTGCTTCTTCCTGAGTCATTTCTCTGACAACTGCGGGAATTTCGGACAAGCCTGCCATTCTCGAAGCTCTCCAACGTCTTTCACCTGCAACAATCTGATATGTACCGTCTGACAACGGTCTGACAAGAATTGGTTGAATGACGCCGTGCTGAGAAATACTCTGAGCAAGTTCGTTTAACTTTTCATCGTCAAAAACTTTTCTCGGCTGTTCTTTGTTGGTTACTATATCAATCAATTTAATTTTGTCAGCATTACCGGCAGAGATTTCATCAACAGAATTTTCGATAAAAAGAGAATTAAAACCTTTTCCCAAACCACCTTTTTTTGTAGCCATATTTTTACCTTCTTTTGTTATTTATTTTTTTTAATGAATTCATCAGCAAGGTCAAGATATGCTTCTGACCCTTTCGATCTTTTGTCATAATAAATTACAGGTTGTCCATAACTCGGAGCTTCTGAAATTCTGACGTTTCTCGGAATATATGTAGAATAAACTTTTTTTGGAAAGTATTTTTTAACTTCTTCAACAACCTGCTGAGTCAGGTTCAGTCTTCCGTCATACATTGTCAGTAAAATTCCTTCAATGTCTATCAACGGATTATAAAGTTTTTTGACCTGCCTTACCGTTGCAACAAGCTGTGACAAACCTTCGAGAGCGTAATATTCACATTGTATCGGAATCAATACCGTGTCTGCCGCACAAAGTGCATTGATGGTAATCAGTCCCAATGACGGCGGACAATCAAGAAAAATAAAATCATAATCACTTTTAACAAGAGCAATTGCATTTTTGAGATTTGATTCTCTTTTCTTCATCTCAATGAGTTCAATTTCAGCTCCTGCCAGGTCAATGCTTGACGGAATAATGCTGACATTCTGAAATTCGGTCTCAATAATTATGTCTTTTGCTTTTGTTGAGTGAACAAGCAAATCATAGGATGATAATTTTAATTCCCGTTTGTTTATTCCGAATCCACTTGTTGCATTACCCTGTGGGTCAATGTCAATTAAAAGCGTTTTATAACCCTTGCTGCCAACTGCCGCTGCAAGATTGACAGCAGATGTTGTCTTTCCGACGCCACCTTTTTGATTAATTATGCAAACTGTTTTACTCATATCTGGTCCTCTGTTTTTTACAACATGTTATTTTTTTATCTGAAAATTAGAAAAAACTTAAAAATTGCCGTTTATTTGTTGTTTTACTTGCCTATGTATAGGCACTCAAATTTATAATAGAACTTATTTTAGGGCAGGTTTTCCCATTCAAATTAATTACACCTATTAATTATAGCATAGTTTTTTAAAAAAAGAAATAGTTATAATGAAAATATATTAAAAAATTTAATATAAATATATAATATATATATAATAATAAATAGTTATATTTCTAAAATAGAAAAAAAGAGTATAAAATAAAAAGCAAAAGGCGGTAGTCGGGGTGGGACTACCGTCTTTCGCTGTGGATGTGGGGTGTGAAAGAGAAAGATATGGGTTGTATATAAAATCGCATTTTATAGCGACTTTATAACCGAAGTAGGTGTTTTCGGGATTGTAATTGTGTACTGAATGAAAGAATCAGTTTCATATTGTTCTTTTTTTGCATCAATTCCCGAAATTCTCATCGTGTCAATCGCATGATTGAGCGTGTTAATAAATATTTTTACATCTTTAAAAAGCATTACAGGCCTGCGTTTTTTCTTTTTCTGGTTAGCGTCTGAAATTCTGTCAACAAATTCATCAGTCTGAGCAACGTTCATATTTCTTGAGATTATTGCATTAATTACACGAATTACATCTTTTTCATCATCAAGCTTCAGCAATGCACGCGCATGACGTTCTGTCAGATTGCCCTGTGTTATTTTATTTCGTGCTTCTTTTGAAAGTTTCAGCAAACGAAGCTTATTTGAGACATAAGAGGGGGATTTGCCAAGAATGTCGGCTATTTTTTCACCACTGTATGAATATTTTCTGACAAGAGAATTGATTGCGTCTGCCTCTTCGAAAAAAGTGAGGTTCTGGCGTTGTATATTTTCTGTGAGAGACAAAATAGCAGACCTTTCATCCGTGCTTTCAATGATTATTGACGGAATTGTGTTAATTCCTGCCATAATACTTGCACGAAAACGTCTTTCACCGGCAATAATTTCATAGTTGCAGTTTCTTGTCGGACGAACGGTTATCGGTTGAAGTAAGCCGTTCTCACGGATACTTAAAGACAGATTTTCCAATTCTTTCTGGTCAAATATTCTTCTCGGTTGTCTGATATTTGGGATAATGAAGTCAACCGGCAACAACACAATATCTCCGATTGTATTAAAGTCCATAAAAAAACCTCCGAGTGATGTCCTGTGTTTACAGAGTACACCTGATTCGGAGGTTTGTCCAGCAAAATAATTCGACAATGTTCCACGTGAAACAACATTAAATAATCTTATCTAATCGGATGTTTCGTAATCTGAGAAAAATTACGGGGATATTTTGTCGGAGTTTGCGATATTTTTTTGATGTGAATAATAGATCTTTCGCCACAAGAGGGGAGTTCAAATTTAAAATTGTTCTCAATTTTACCGCCTAATGTTTTCAGTGCGTTTTCAGATTGAGCAATTTCTTCCTCAACCTTTGATCCTTTCATCGCAATAAAGGTTCCACCTTTTTTTACAAGTGGCAGACAGAATTCAGCAATATTGCGAAGTTCAGAAACGGCTCTTGCTGTCGCAAAATCAAAGCTTTCACGGTAGTCGGGGTTTTGTCCTACTTCTTCTGCACGGCTGTTAAGAGTTTCACCAAAAAGAGAAAGTTCATCAAGCACAGATTCAATAAATATAAGCTTTTTGCCTGTGCTGTCAAGAAAAGTGATGTCAAGCTGAGGATTCATTATCAACAGTGGAATTCCGGGAAAACCTGCACCTGTGCCGACATCTATTAATGTCTGACCTTCACAAAATTCAACGGTATTCATAATTGAAAGAGAATCAACAAAATGTTTCAGAACAATTTCATCAGGCTCTTTTATTGCAGTAAGATTAAATTTCTTGTTACAATCTATGAGCATCTGAGCATATTTGTCAAACATTTCAATTTCAACATCTTTCAAATCAATATTGAAATCTTTTACGTTTTTAGTAAACAGTTCTTTTGAAATAATCATTTTTCTTTCTCCATTTTGGAAAGATATATAATCAGTACAGACACATCAGCAGGGCTGACACCTGAAATTCTTGACGCCTGACCAATATTTTCCGGATGAATTTTATTAAGCTTTTCCTGAGCTTCAAGTCTGAGACCCTGAATTTCACTGTAATCTTTAATAAAATCAAGTTTCTTTGATTCAATTCTACGCATTTCTGCAACTTGTGAAAGTTGTCGTTTGATATATCCATCATATTTTGTGCTGATTTCAGCCTGTTCAAAAATATCACGGGATAAATCAGGACGATTTTTGTCGAACGGTTTTAATATGTCATAGTTCAACTGCGGTCTTTTAATCAGCTCAGACAGCTTTGCTCCTGACTTTATTGCAGATGTTCCACGTGAAACAAGTATTTCATTAAGCTCGTCGCATGGCGCAATAACCGTTGAGTTTATACGGTTAATTTCTTCTTGTATTTTTTCTTCTTTGTCAAGAAGCTTCTGATATCTTTCATCGCTTATAAGACCTATTTTATGACCTATCGGAGTCAATCTCTGGTCTGCATTGTCCTGACGCAGAATAAGACGGTATTCTGAACGGGAAGTCATCATTCTGTAAGGGTCGGAACAACCTTTTGTGACAAGGTCATCAATCAGTGTCCCTATATATGAACTTGCACGGTCAAGAATCAACGGACTTTCATTTTTGCATTTAAGCGCTGCGTTGATTCCTGCAACAAGACCTTGTGCGGCAGCTTCTTCATAACCGCTTGAACCGTTAAACTGACCGGCACCGTAAAGTCCCTCAAAGTCAATAAATTCAAGGGTTGAGCGTAATGACAACGGGTCAACGCAATCATATTCAATCGCATAAGCAGTTCTCATCACCTGTGCGTTTTCAAGTCCCGGAATTGAACGGATAAATTTAAGCTGAACGTCTTCGGGCAGGGAAGATGAGAGCCCTTGAAGATACATTTCTTCAGTGTTGTCACTGCTTCCGCATGGTTCAATAAATATCTGATGACGTTCTTTTTCTGCAAATCTTACAATCTTATCTTCGATACTTGGGCAGTAACGAGGGCCGACGCCGTCAATTTTTCCGCTATATAAAGGGGAAAGATGAAGATTTTCAAGAATAATCCTTTTTGTTTCAAGGTTTGTATAAGTAATATAACAGCTTTCTGTGTTTCTGATGGGAATTTCATTGTCAAAAGAAAATGACGTAGTCAATTCGTCGCCTTTTTGTTCTTCAAGGTTAGTAAAATCAACACTTCGACGGTTTATACGAGATGGAGTACCTGTTTTGAAACGCCTTGTTTTTAATCCCAGATTTTTCAAAGCAACGGCAAGTTTGTTGGCAGGGAACATACCGTCGGGACCACTTTCGTATGAAACATCACCGACATAGACTTTTCCTGCAAGAAAAGTGCCCGTTGCAAGAATTACGCAGTCAGCAGAATATTCAGCTTCAAGATGAGTTGTGAGAATCCATTTTCCGTTTTCTTTCTTTAAGTCAACAATTTCTGCCTGTCTTAATTCAAGGTTTTCCTGTTTTTCGAGAGCATGTTTCATATATTGACAATAAAGTCTTCTGTCAATCTGAGCTCTCAGACTATGCACGGCAGGACCTTTGCCAAGATTAAGCATACGGTTTTGCAGGGAATTTGCGTCGGCAGCTTTACCCATTTCTCCTCCCAAAGCATCAATTTCACGAACGAGATGACCTTTTGAAGTGCCACCAATGGAGGGATTGCAGGCCATATTACCAACCCAATCGAGAGAAACGGTAAAAACGCAGGTGTCGCAACCAAGCCTTGCCGCAGCAAGACCGGCTTCAATTCCTGCGTGACCTGCGCCGATAACGGCAACGCTGTAATGTTTTGCAAAATATTTCATTAACTTAACCTCATTTTAAAACACTGCTTAAATATTCTTCCAAGCAAAGATTTTTTTCTTTCATTTCCTTAGCGGCGTTAATACCCACAAATCTCCAACAATAAGGTTGGAAATGCATTCCTGTAATTTTCTCTTTATCACTCGGATAACGAAGAACAAAGCCATAATTATGGGCATTCTGACAAAGCCATTTATATTCTTCTGATTGTTCAAAATCATCATTCTGAGAAACAATATCAATTGAAAGACCGGCGTTATGGTCGCTGCAACCCGGAGTACAGACATAACTTGCCGCTTCATTAACAATAGTTTTTATGTCTTTTCTGACAGGTTCAATATAATTTCCTTGTGCATCATAAGAGCCACCGTTAGCATATTCACTTGCCGCTTCGACTTCAAGAGCATAAATTTTGTTTTCAAAAAGTCTTCTCTGACTTTCAAAAGTTCTGTAACCTGAATAAGGAGTCAGAGCAAGACCGACTTTTGTAGCGTCAAAATACATTGAGTTGAATGCGTCAACGACAGGGGATTCAAGTCTGATTGAAGTTCCCGTAATCTGTTTTAAATTTACCTCGTAATTTGTCGGCAGAATATTGTTTTTGTTTAAAAGCAGTAAGTTCCACCCGTTATTACTTATTTTGGTAATTTTTGGTAAAAGACCGTATTGAAAATATTCTTCAATAAATTCACATTTATAATCAGAATCCCTGATAAACTCAATGTCTTTTGCAACGGTACCGTTTTTGTCAGACCAATACGTCAGTTTGTCAACGGCGGGAGTTGTATCAGGATAAGCAGAAGGATTGTTTTTTCTTGGAAAAATGAGAGAAAAAATGTAACCAATTAAAGAAAAAGCAATTATTCCGACAAAAATTCTGAATAAAATTTTTCTGAAGTTATTTACATCAAAAAGCTTCTTGAATTTTTTCATAACACCCACCTCCCGATCAGAATTATATACATATTATAATAAGCAACCGTTCTGAAACACAAAAAACGGTTGAAGATAGTCTGCATATTATACAAAATATTGTACAAATATTTTATTATTTTTTTGTTCAAATGTCAAATTTACATAAATATTGCAAAAAAATTCAAAAAACACTTGATTTTATGCATAAAAGGTGTATAATACTGTATATCAAAGAAAAATTATGCATAAAATACATTATAAAAAAGTTATGCGAAGACTTCATACGGAGGGGTATATATGAAAAAAGAAATTAAAAAAGTAGTTCTTGCTTATTCAGGCGGACTTGATACATCAATTATAATTCCGTGGCTCAAAGAAAATTATAACAACTGCGAAGTAATTGCTGTTTCAGGAGACGTCGGACAGGGAACAGAACTTGACGGACTTGAAGAGAAAGCTATTAAAACAGGTGCTTCAAAACTTTATATTGAACATCTTACTGATGAATTTATCAAGGATTATGTTTATCCGACAATAAAAGCAGGAGCAATATACGAAGGAGAATATCTTCTCGGAACATCTTTTGCACGTCCTATTATTGCAAAAAGAATTGTTGAAATAGCAAAGGCAGAGGGTGCAGACGCAATTTGTCACGGATGCACAGGAAAAGGAAACGACCAGGTACGTTTTGAGCTTGCTATCAAAGCATTTGCTCCTGATATGCCGATTATTGCTCCATGGAGAACATGGGAATTCAAATCACGTGATGAAGAAATTGAATATGCAGAAA
>JAFOEP010000016.1 GCA_017380115.1 Clostridia bacterium
ACGGAGATTCTTGACCGTCTTTCAGTCGACAAAAAGCTTTGTTTCCTGATGTATTACTTTTATCAGATGGGTATTGAAGAAATTGCAAACGTAATTGCCGTCGATGAAAAATTTATTGCTTCTCTTCTTGAAGAATCAAAAAAGATTGTCAAAGTCAACCTTAAAGATTATCTTCTTTCTCAGAAACGTCCCCTTGACATTCCTCTGATTATCTTTTTCAGCCGTGCAATTTCAACCTGTTCATCTCATATCCCGTTTAAAGCAACGGACAATATTATGAGCAAAATTTTTACCGCACCAACTCCTTTGCAATCCCGTACGCCAAAATCTGTTTTATACAACAACGATTCAGATTCAACTCAGATGTATACAAACGAAGAGATGAATGAAATTTTAAAGAATGCTCAGACAAACAATAATCAATATAAATTCGAGCAAAGTAAAGGCGGCTTCGGTGATGATGATATCCCGGCAGCAAAATCTGCTTCAAAAATAATAAAAGTTGTTGTAGGCATAATCGTCGCTCTTGTTTTCATTGTTGCAATTTATGCTCTTGCAAAAAACATTCAGACTAACCATGAAAACTCACTTTCAACTACAATTTCAACAACTCAGAGAACTACAACCGAAAGAACGTCAAGAACAACAACGGAAAGAACGACTGAGGAAACTACCACTGAAACAACAACAGAAACTACGACTGAAACTACTACTGAAACTACAACTCAGCCTACTACAACAGAAAGTACAACTCAAAGCATAACAGAAGATACCCAGACCGAAGATCCGACTCAGGAAGATTACGATTTTTAATAGGAATAAAAATGATAGACAGATTTTTTGAAGAAAACTCTTGGGATAAAATAAAAAACTCCGACAAACCCGTTATTCTCTACGGAATGGGCAACGGAGCAGATATGATAATTGATATTTTTAACAAGTATTCAATCAGATGGGACGATATTTTTGCGAGTGATAAGTTTGTCAGAGGACATAGTTTTCACGGCAAAAAAGTTCTGAAATACAATGAGATAAAAGAAAAATATGATGATTTTATTGTTGTTATGACTTTTGCTCTCCACGACGATGAATCAATTGAATTTGTCAGAAGAATCAGTTCAGAACATACACTTCTTGCACCAACCGTGCCTGTTGCAGGTGACGGACTTTTCACAAGAGAATTTGTTGAAGAAAACATTGACAAATTCAATAAGGTTTATGAACTTCTTGCAGACGAAAAATCAAGAAAAAGTTTTGAAAATGTTGTAAAATTCAAAATCAGCGGTAAGGTTGATTATCTGTTTGAAATATACAGCGAAGATGATGAAATTTATGAAAACATTTTCAAGTTTAATGAAAACGAAACTATACTTGACCTTGGTGCTTATGATGGCGACACAGTGAGAAAGTTTTACGAAAAGACAAACGGTAAATACAACAAAATTATTGCCCTCGAGCCTGACAAAAAGAATTTTTTAAAACTTGAAAAAAATACACAGGACATTAAAGACATTCAGCTTGTCAATGCAGGTGCGTGGAACGAAAACACAACTTTATACTTCCAGAAAAGTGCCGGTCGACAATCAAAGGTTACTGAAAATTCAACACAGACCGTTGAAGCAAGAACAGTTGACAGCTTTGAAGAAAATTTCAGCTTTATAAAAATGGACATTGAGGGAAGCGAAAAAAACGCCCTGAATGGTGCCGAAAAAACAATCAGAAGCTTACATCCTAAGCTTTATATCTGTGCATACCACAGAAACGAAGACCTGTTTGAACTACCCCTCCTGATTAAATCTTTTGATAAGAGTTACAGATTTTATTTCAGGCAACACAAATATATACCTGCTTGGGAAAGCAATTTTTACATTATATAAAAACCAAAAACGAGAGTATGTGACGAAATTACGCATACTCTCGTTTATTTTTTAAAATATTCTATAACCCTGATTTTATCTTTCTTTAATTGTTCAACAAGATTATCAACCGAATCAAACTTCATTTCATCTCTCAAAAAATGATGAAGCTCAAGTTCGATAGTTTTTCCATATAAATCGTTGTCCATCTCAAAAAAATGAGTTTCAGCTCTGATTTCACCGTCGTCAAAAGTCGGTCGTGTACCGATATCCGTAAAGCCTATATATTTTTCCCCGTCAATAACGCCCGAAGAAATGTAAACTCCCTTTTTAGGCATAATCAAACCTTTTTTGATATATTGATTTGCTGTCGGAAATCCCATCAGTTTGCCGTTTGATGAGCCGTAAAAAACTTTACTGTCAAAAGAAAACTCTCTGCCGAGCATTTTGTTTGCAAGAGAAATGTTGCCACTTTCTATCAACGCTCTTATTTTGCTTGAACTGACAGCCACACCGTCAATTTCAACCTTGTCACAAACTTCAACTTCGATATTAAACTTTTGGCATATTTCTTTCAAGTTGTTGCTGTTTCCTTCGGAATTTTTCCCGAAATGATAATTGTAGCCACAGCAAACAACCCCTGCATTAAGTTTATTTTTCAGAATTTTTTCAACAAATTCTTCCGGTGACATATTCTGAATTTCAGAAAATTTAACCTCCTGAATTTCAAATCCTAAAGATTTTATCAATTCGTTTCTTTGCTGATAAGTTGTCAACAGTTGTAAATTTTTTCCAAAATATTCATTCGGGTGACAATCAAACAAAAACGTAACGGGTAAATAATTTGCTTTTTCTGCAAACATTAGCGCTTTTTTCAGTACTGCAATATGACCAAGATGCACTCCGTCAAAATTACCAAGAGCAACTGCCGTTTTTCTTTCAGTCATCTCAATTACCTTTCATTATAAACACGTTTAACTTCCATTTCACCGCTATCGTTGTCTGCTTGTCCAATGCCAAGAAATTTTTCATCGGGAGAATAAATTCTGTAATAACCGTCTTCAAAATTCCCTCTGAGCCTTTCAAGCGACAACTCCCCACCGTTTGAAAATCTGATTGATTGAGCTGGTGAAACATTAACCTTCGGATAAAGCTCCAACACTTTATCAACAGGCAAAATAATTTCATTTAATCTGTTTTGTTCTACGATATTTTTTATTTCATCAAAACTATATGAATTTTCAAAACCGTTTGCTTTTGTTCTGACAAGTTTTTTGAGCGTGGCAAAAGTTCCAAGCTCTTTACCTATATCCTCAGCAAGAGTTCTGATGTATGTACCTTCTGAGCAATCAACTTTAATCGAAAACTCCTGATTACTTTCATCAAAATCAACTATTTCAATTTTTTCAATCTCGACTTCACGTTCTTCACGCTCAACCTCTATGCCTTTTCTTGCCAAATCATAAAGTCTTACGCCATCTTTTTTGATTGCAGAAAACATAGGTGGAACTTGTTTGATTCTGCCCGTAAATTTTTTGACAACTTCTTCAAGCTGTTTTTTTGTCAGGTTGGTTTTTTCTTCTTTCAGAACATTTCCCGTCACATCAAGAGTATCGGTCATAAGACCCAATTTCACTTCGGCAAAATAACTTTTGTCGTGATTTGGTATCAGTTCAATGAATCTCGTTGCCCCACCCAAAGCCACAAGCAAAACACCTGTTGCCATCGGGTCAAGCGTACCGGTATGACCAACCTTCTTTTCTCCGAGAAGTCGGCGAAGTTTATTTACTGCCAGAAAAGAAGTTATATCCTGAGGTTTATCAAGACAAATAAATCCTGTCATTTTTTATCCTTTTCTCAATTCAAAAATTTGCCGATTGCATCAAGAAGTTTCTCTCTTGCATTTTCAAGAGGACCGTCTATCTGACATCCGGCGGCCTTTGGATGACCTCCGCCTCCAAGCAAACCACAAATTGCAGAAGCATCAAGGTCTTTGTTTGTTCTTAACGAAACTTTAAACGAGCCGTCTGATTTTTCTCTTAACACTGCACCTACAAGCACACCCTCTATCTGTCGGGTTTTGGCAACAATGGGGTCTGTCTCAGTTTCGTTTGAACCACTCATTTCATACATATCCTGAGAAATGTTTACTATTGCACATCTGTCATCATAATACATCTGCATAGTTTTCATCACAAGATTTTCAAGTTTCATATAAGTTCTTGTTTTTGTTTCAAACATTATAACATTAATGTCAAAATGAGATGCTCCCAAATCAACAAGCTCAGATGCCATTCTCAATGTTCTTGATGTTGTGTTGCTGTATCTGAAACAACCTGAATCAGTGCTCAGTCCCGTATAAAGACAATCTGCAATTTTCTTGTCAATTTCAATGCCTGATTCTTTTATTATTTCATAAATTGTCTCGCAACAAGCTGCCGCATTTTCATCAAGCAAAAGCTTTTCGCATTCCAATCTGTTTGAAGTGTGATGGTCAATCGCAAGGTTAATTTTGTTTTTATATTTTTCCCTTGTTTTTTCACCTAAAAGAGAGATGTCTGCAACGTCAACGGCAACAACAAATTTTTCGTCTGAAAAATCATCGTTTTTTACATCTTGAATCATATATGAATATTTTTCAGGTATACCGTCGTCGCAGACAATTTTAACCTTTTTACCAATTTTATCAAGTGCTCTTTTCAATGCAAAAGCACTCCCAAGAGTATCTCCATCGGGATGATCATGAGGAAGGATAACAATGTTGTCGTTTTCAACCAAGCATCTGACTGCTTCGTTCAAATCAATTTTCATCGTTGTCCCCTCCCTTAATATCATCAAGCATTTTAAAAATTTTCATTCCGTGTTCAACAGAGTTGTCGGCAATAAACTTTATTTCAGGAGTTTTTCTCAAATGAAGTCGTCTGCCGATTTCACCTCTGATTCTACCTGTTGCACAAGTCAGACCTTCAACTGCTTTTTCGGCAGTTTCAATTCCTTCCAATGCACTGATAAAAGCTTTCACGAAAGACAGATCATTGCTAACATCAAGTCTGACAACAGTAATCATTTTCCCGTTGACTCTCGGATCTTTAAGTTCACGGATGATCGCAGTTATTTCACGTTTGATATCTTCTGACGTTCTTCCGATTCTGTGACCTGCCATAATAACACTTCCTTAATCTCTGTATTCCTCGATGACGAAAACTTCGAATACGTCACCTTCTTTGATATCGTTGTATTTGTTCAATCCGATACCACACTCATAGTTTGAGTTAACTTCTTTTACGTCGTCCTTGAAACGTTTTAATGAAGAAATTTCGTCTTCTGCAATAACAATGCCGTCACGAATCACTCTGATTTTTGCGTTTCTTGAAACTTTACCGTTTGTAACATAGCAACCTGCGATATTACCAACAGAAGAGATTCTGATAACGTTTCTGACTTCTGCATTACCAATAACATTTTCTCTGAATTTAGGAGCAAGCATACCTTTGATTGCGTCCTGAACTTCTTCAATGCAGTCATAAATAATTCTGTAAGTTCTGATTTCAACGCTGTCACGGTCTGCATTAGCTGATGCAACTGCGTCAGGTCTTACGTTAAATCCTACGATAATTGCACTCGATGCATGAGCCAACATAACGTCGCTTTCGTTAATCGCACCAACGCCGTTGTGGATAACTTTAACTCTGACTTCATCATTTGAAAGTTTTTCAAGGTTTTGTTTAACAGCTTCTGCTGAACCTTGTACGTCAGCTTTGACAACGATGTTGAGTTCTTTCATCTCACCCTGCTGAATAGAATCAAAGAGATTGCTGAGAGTAACTTTTTCAACTGCGTTGAATTTTTCTTCTTTTGCTTTCTGTTTACGCTGTTCAACAAGAGTTCTTGCAAGTTTTTCATCGCTTACTGCGTCAAATGTATCTCCTGCCTGAGGAACATCGTCAAGACCCATAATTTCAACAGGTACAGACGGTCCTGCAGAATTAACTTTTTTACCGTTTTCGTTTGTCATAACTCTGACACGGCCAACTGCTGAACCGGCAACAATGATGTCCCCTGAGTTAAGAGTACCGTTCTGAACAAGGAGAGTTGCAATAGGTCCTCTGCCTTTGTCAAGTCTTGCTTCAATAATAACACCTTTTGCTGCTCTGTTCGGATTAGCTTTAAGTTCTTTCATCTCTGCAACAAGAAGTATTGATTCAAGAAGCTTATCAATATTCATTCCCGTTTTTGCAGAAACGGGTACGCATATTACATCGCCGCCCCATTCTTCAGGAACAACTTCATATTCTGTCAACTGTTGCATAACTCTGTCAGGAGATGCTTCCGGTTTATCCATTTTGTTGATAGCTACTATCATGCTGACACCGGCAGCTTTTGCGTGGTTGATTGCTTCAACTGTCTGTGGCATAATACCGTCATCAGCTGCAACAACAAGCACAGCAATGTCAGTTGCCATGGCACCTCTTGCTCTCATTGATGTGAAAGCAGCGTGTCCCGGCGTGTCAAGGAAAGTAATTTTTTCCCCATTGATATCTACCATATAAGCACCTATGTGCTGTGTGATACCACCTGCTTCTGTGTCTGTAACAGATGTATTTCTGATTGTATCAAGAACTGATGTTTTACCGTGGTCAACGTGTCCCATAACAACAACGATCGGACATCTCGGTTCAAGATTTGCTTCGTC
>JAFOEP010000017.1 GCA_017380115.1 Clostridia bacterium
CAGTAGTTTTTCATGTTCAGGTGAAAGTTTTGCAAGTTTACCTCCCCTGAGAGGCTCCATCACCCACATAGGTATATCATATTCTTTAAGTATTTCAAGCTTTGTTTTTGCATCCTGAAAATCATAATCAATCCAATTGAACTGAACCTGACAAAATTCCATATCTTTGCCATATTTTTCAAGAAACCTTTTCATTGTGTCATTGTTTGAGTGTACCGAAAATCCAAGATGACGTATTCTGCCGTTTTTCTTTTGTTCAATCAGATATTCATAAATGCCGTATTTTTCATCAAGATATTGTTCAATGTTTTTTTCGCATACATTATGAAAAAGATAAAAGTCAAAATACTCCATCCCTGTCTTTTCAAGCTGACGGCAAAAGATTTCTTCCACCTTGTCCATATTGGCAAGGTCATAACCGGGAAATTTAGTTGCGATATAAACTTTATCTCTTGGATATTTTTTCAGAAGCTTACCCGTCACAATCTCTGATTGTCCGTTATGATAGCCCCATGCAGTGTCAAAATAATTCACGCCGTGTTCAAAAGCATAATCAAACATTTCTTCTGCACGTTTTTCATCAATTTCGGCATAATTGTCGCTTTTGAGTGGCAATCTCATTGTGCCCATACCAAGCAGGGATAATTTTTTATCTTTAAAATCTGCGTAAATCATATTATCTCCTTATAAAACATAACCACCGTCAACGCAAAGCACCTGTCCCGTCACAAAAGACGAGTCGTCTCCCGCAAAATACAAAACAGCCTTTGCGACATCTTCGGGTCTGCCTATTTTATTAAGTGGTGTTTCTTCTTTGATCTGATCAAAAACATCCTGAGAAAAAGATGCATTCATTTTAGTGTCTATCATACCCGGAGCAACACAGTTGACGCGGATACCTGAAAGTCCCATTTCTTTTGCAAGAGCTTTTGTAAGACCGATTATTGCGGCCTTTGAAGCCGAATAATGAACCTCACATGAAGCCCCGCTTATACCCCACATTGACGATATATTGACAATAGAACCACTTTTCTGATTTATCATATATTTCAATGCGCTTTGCGAACAATTTATTGTTCCTTTTACATTGGTATCAAAAATTTCATTATACTCATTTTCATTTACATCAACAAACAGTTTTTGAAGTGCAACACCGGCATTGTTGACAAGCACATCAACACTTCCGAACTTTTCAAAAACAGTTTTCATAAGTGAGTCTGTTTCATTTTTGTTTTTCACGTTGCATTTGACAGCTATTGCGTTATAACCGTTTTTTTCAATTTCCGAAACTGTTTCAAGAGCTGATTTTTCAGAACTGTTGTAACACAAAACAACATTATATCCTTTTTCGGCAAGGCAAACCGATATTTTGCTTCCTATTCCTCCGGAAGCCCCCGTAACTACCGCCGTTTTCATCAGCTTATATTCCCAAGAGAATCTGCGAGACTGTCCATATCAACTTTTTTATAACTTTTCGGAATATTGAAATAGCTTTCTGCAACGCCTGCTGACAAGGAATCAAAATTGATGACAGTGCTTTCTTTTGTCTGAGTATCAATCATTTCCAATCTTATGAATTTACTGTCACTCTTTCTGAAGAAATATCTGTAAACAAGATTATCTTCTTTGTATTCTTCGCAAACACATTCAACGCCTTTATATTTAGCTTTTGAAGTTCCGATAAACTCAGATTTTGTGCTTGCCATTCCATTTGTTATATCTTTAATCATCTGGCTAATATCGTCGCCTTCACTGCCATATTCAGTTTCTGTGTATGATCTCATCGACGGAAACACCATATACATTTTGTCGTTTTTCAGAATATATTGCATTTTAATTGCGCTGAATCTTGTTTCAAAGAAGAACCTGTTGTTAGTGTCGTCACATGCAACAACCACCGGAACCACCATATTTCCAACGCCCTCAAAGTTGCTTGAAACTGAGAATTTCATTGTAAATTTCCCGCTTTTGATTATTGGCAGAACTTTTTTCTCATAAAGTCTTGCACTTGTCTGAGTAGTCTTTTCTATCTGTACAGTTGTTTCTGTTGTAGCATTTATGATATCTTCTGTTCCTATTGAATCGGTAACATCGTCAACGCTGAGTGTTGTGTTGGCAATATCTTTTGTCTGACCGTTTTCATCTGTCACAATATGATGAACGACCGTCTTATAATCGCCATTGTCGTCAATTGTTTTTTTACCGCTGTCATCAGTAATATATTCAACCGATACTTCCTCAGAATCCAGAATGGTTGTCTGAAGCTCACCGTTTGCATCGGTAACATAAGCACCGTTTTCATCTGTCACATATTCAGCATATTTTTCATTGTCGGATTTTGAACAGGCAGTCACCGTAGCAAAAACACAAGCAAGTGCCGTCAAAGATAAAATCACTTTCTTCACATTAATCACCTTTTCCTTTTATATGTAATATAGATTACACGAAAACTCAAGATAAATCAAGTCCTAACATAATAAATCTGATATTTTCGTGTGTTTATTATCACATATGAATTGAAAGTTTTTTTGAATTAACTATTGCAAAACTTTAAACTTTTATGTATAATATCATCTGTAATTGCTGATATGGCTCAGTTGGTAGAGCAGCGCATTCGTAATGCGCAGGTCGTCGGTTCGAGTCCGACTATCAGCTCCATTTTTGTTCAGTTCCGAGCTTTTCGGGGCTGTTTTTTTATATTATTTATATGTTTTATCATCAGACAGAACAACTGACAAAAAAATTTCCGATAACGCTGACGCATATCGGAAATTTTGTTTTACTTTTATCAACTACCTACAACAAATTATGTTTTTATCTTACAACGCCAAGATATTCTTCCAGACATTGTCCCGTTTCCTTCATTTCAGTTGCTGCTTCAACTCCGACAAATCTCCAATGCCACGGTTCATAAATTATATTTGTTATTGATTGTTTATCTTTTGGATAACGCAAAATGAATCCATAATTATGTGCGTTTTTGACAAGCCATCTGAATGCTGCTGAGCTTTCAAATGATTGACTGATTGATGTAATGTCCATCGCAAGTCCTGCATTATGTTCACTTGTACCCGGAGGAAGTATCTCGGTAGAAGCTTTTATAGTTGCATCCTTTTTGGAATATCCACAGCTCACAAGATAAGAAATTTTATTTTCAAAATTATTTTTCTGCAAATTATATGAACGATATCCTGAACATGGTGTCAGATAAACGCCCTGAAAAAATGCGTCATTATACATCCTCTGATAATAAGGTGCGACTCTTGAATCAAGTCTCTCAGACGTATTTGACGTAGCATAGGACAATTTTATGTTATTGATATATCCGTCCGGCAACACAAAGTTTCTGTTCACAAGAATAAGATTCCAGCTTGATGTTGTATCTGCAATTTGTGGAATGTCAAGAGCATAGGAATATTTCCAAGATGAACATAATTTCATCTTTTTTCTTGTTGCCTTGCCGTTTGAAATGTTGTATGTCCCCATTTCATTTGTGCAGGTGCCTTTATATTTGTAGTCTATCGTGCCGTTGCTGACATACCACAAGCCGTATTTATTTCTTGCAATTCCTTTATACTTTCTATCAATACATCCGTTGTTTATGTACCACCAACCGTATTCGTTTTTAGCAAGTCCTTTAAAAGAATAATCAATGCAGCCGTCTTTGATATACCACCAATTATATTGGTTTTTTGCCATTCCCTCAAAAGATCTGTCTATTGTACCGTTGCTGATATAATACCATTTTCCTTCGTGTTTAGTCATACCAATATAAGAATAGTCAAGTTTGCCATCCTTGATAAACCAGACACCATATTGATTGCTTGATAAGCCTGTATATTCTCTGTCAAGCTTTCCGTTGTTTATATACCACCAACCATAGTCATTTTTTGCCATACCGGTATATGTGCTGTCAAATTTTCCGTTTTTAACATAAACCCATCCGTCGTCACCTTTCACCATACCGGTAACAGTGAGGTCAAGTTTTCCGTCTTTCATATACCATGAGCCGTATTTGTTTTCAGATATACCCGTATATTCAAAATTTATTGTTCCGTTTTCAACATACCACCAATTATATTGGTTTTTTGCCATACCAACAAAATCATAATCAATTTCTTCGTTGTTATAAAAAACCCATAACCCGTCTTCTTTTTCAAGTCCGTTTGCATTTCCGACTTGCGTATCAATAGCAGCGTCAGGAAAATCTTTTGCAAAAGCATTTCCGACAGTTGCTACTGAAAATAAAATTGTTGCCACAAGCATTACGCAAACTGTTTTAATCAATTTGTTTTTCATATCAATCACCTTTTTCGTTAGTTTTTATTTCGTTTATAAGCTTTATAAACTCTCTTATGAAAACCTCATCATTTTCGCTATTTCGTTTTTTAGGACCTTTAATTCTTTTTGAGCTTTCCCTTATTTTTTTGGAAACGTAACGACTCATCAATAACGAATCTATGTTTTTATCGGTATATCTCATACCATTCTGATTAATCGGGCAGGCCTTATGCGACAAACACATACTCGCAAGACCGTAATCCTGCGTCACGACGATATCGTTCTGCGAAATCATATTTGCAATTTTAAAATCAGCGCTGTCGCTCCCCTTGTCAACAGTCAGGGTTCTGGCGTTTTCAAAATCAAAGCTATGAGAAGTGTCGCAAACAACTATACATTCAATATTTTCTTTTTTTGCTATCTCTACAACAATTCTTGTCACAGGACATCCGTCTGCATCTATAAAAATTTTCAATATTGCACCTCTTAATAAAAAACACCACACATAAAGTGTGGATAGTCTTATAGCATATAAAGGCCGGATTTGAGCAATGCAAATTCCTTTTCATAAATACGGTAATATTTATAAACAGGCTCATCAAACACTTTATAATCTTTAACAGAATAAGTCTGAAAATCTATTTTTCTGATTTTCTTTGATTCGCCACAACTTACATATAAATTATTCGCATATTTGCTCACACCTATCGGGTCAGAAAAAGTCGGTGTTTCAGCTCCTCCGACTCTTAAATATACCTTTTTCACAGAAGGTGAAAATCTGACAACTGATGATTTTTCAGGCACTGCGCACCAAACACAATTGTCGTCAACTGCAAGACTCTGAACATAAGAATCTCTGTAACAAAGCTCTTCATTCCAGATAAGTTCGCCCTCTTTTGATATGTAAAACATTTTTGAATCAGGTGTAAGCACAACGATTTCACCCGTGTTCGGCATACGAACACAGTCGCAAAAAATAAAGTTGCCGATAATATCGACGACTTTTTCAAAGTTTTCACCAAATTTGCATTGAAGATATGCAGAACGGCGAACAGCTTCAATTTTTTTCGTCATTGCATTGTAGCAATAGAAAGCAGCCCTTGTTGTCCCATCAGGAGTTTCTTCTTTCTTTGCAAAAACAAACCCACTCGGAAATGTCACAATGTTCAGGACACTGCTATCAACTATTTTCTTCAAATCCTATCACCTGTTTAGCACTATTTTCAGCACCTAAAAAAACTTGCCCCGCCAAGCCGGAAACGACTGATAGTAACCTGCTGTGTTGCAGGTGGGTGCCTCCCATTAACATCGGGCTTCCTTCGTTCGCATAACTGCGAGAGGCCTGCACTCCCATTAACGGAGATGGGCTCCCTTTAATAAATGTGTTGGGTTAATATAGTCGAGATTATCGCACATGGCAGGGAAAATAATTATTCTTCAAAAAGGTATTTTTCCGAAAGTCTGTCCTCAAATATCTGACCGATTTCATTAAATTCCTGATCATCTTCTATCGGACAAAGATATGTTTCTCCATCTTCCTCATCAACTTTGAGAATTATAAGCTCTCCGTCATCATCAATGATTTCCTGAGCATCGTCGTAAATAGGAATAAGTGCAACATATTTGCCATTATCGTTTTCAATTCTGTCCAACTCTTCAAAAAAGTGTTCAACGCCTTCTTCGTCAATTATGCTGACAACATCGGGAGTGAATTCTTCTTCAAAATTTTTGTTCTGTTCATCCATATAATAAATACCTGCACTTTCGATTTCAAATTTACAATATTATTTTAACCC
>JAFOEP010000150.1 GCA_017380115.1 Clostridia bacterium
GGCGCATATTCTTTTGGCAAATCATTTCTCGGACCATGATACAGAACATCTCCGAGCAACAGCAGTTTGTCTGCCTTTTCTTTTTCAAAGGCTTCTACCATCTTCCGACAGTAGTATGCTGACCCATGAATATCAGATGCTATCATATATTTCATAGTATTACCTCTTTAATTATCTGTTTAATTAACAAAAAACAACCGCAATTATAAAAATCCGTGCGGTTGCCATTTTAATCTTTAAATTATATCTCAGATATCGTTTTTCACAAGGTCTTCAAGAGATTCTCTTTTAACCGCAACGTAACTTTTTCCTTTGTTAAGCATAACAATAGGAGGTTTTGGTATTTTATTATAGTTTGATGCCATTGAATAGTTATATGCACCCGTTGTCAGAACGGCAGCAACATCATATCTTTCAACGCTTGAAGGGAGCATAATATTTTCCTGAATAATATCTCCACTTTCGCAACATCTACCTACCAATGAACACTCGAAATCTCTTTCTTCGTTCATTTTGTTTGCTATATATATAGTATATGGAGATTTATAAAGTGCATATCTGGGATTATCTGTCATACCACCATCTATTGATACGTAATTTTTATATTCGGGTATTTTCTTTATTGTACCGACGGTATAAAGAGTCATTCCTGCGTCTGCGACAATACTTCTTCCCGGTTCCATAACAACCTGTGGCATTTCTGTTGAATATTTTTTGCAGATTTCTTTTATTTTTTCTGAAACCTGACGAATGTTTTCATCAATGTTGATTTCAGGGTCACTTTCAACATATCTGACTCCGTAACCTCCACCGAGATTCAGAATGTTTGGTTTGAACGAATATTTTTTGCCCATATCAGACATAAATTCAATCATAATATCAGCAGAGCGGATAAATGTATCAGAATCAAAAACCTGTGAACCAACGTGACAATGGAAACCGTCAAGAATTATGTTTTCAAGTTCAAGCGCTTGTTTTGTGATTTCTTCTGCTTGTCCCGTTTCAATCGCACTTCCGAATTTTGAATCTACTTTTCCCGTGTTTACAGCTTCATAAGTATGAGTGTCAATGCCGGGAGTTATTCTCAAAAGTATTTTTTGTCTGATTTTATATTTGTTTGCAATTTCATTTATTTTATAAAGTTCTTCTGCGTTATCCACAACAAAATGTCCGATTGAATTCTGAATTGCATATTCAATATCCTCGTCAGTTTTATTGTTGCTGTGGAAGAAAGCTTTTTCAAGAGGTAATCCCGCTTTGATAGCAGTATACATTTCTCCAAGGGATACAACATCGCAACCCATACCCTCTTCGTTGACAATTTCATATATTCTTTTGAATGAATTGGCTTTACTTGCAAAAATAGGGTAACTTGAATTGTTAAAATACTTTTTGAAAGCTTCAATATATGTGCGACAGTTTTCTCTTATTCTTTCTTCATCCATAAGATACAAAGGAGTCTGATATTGTTTTGCAAGTTCAACAGTATCCTGTCCTGCAAAAGTCAGATGTCCTTTTTCATTTACAGATAAGTTCTTACAAATCATTTATAACCCTCCATAAAAAAGAGCAGTTCAACTAAAATGAGTTGAACTGTTTTTTAACAAAATCTAAGATAGCTCTTCACAAAAAGCAACAGCTCATCGGGTACTATGCAAATCGCAAAAAACTCGACGTTCAAACAATCTTCTAAATCATTATTACTCTTTTGCAATGCACCTATATCTTAATTTTTATAATATCATTTAACAAATACTTTGTCAAGAAATTAACATATCAAATTTTCTTTGTATTTTAAAGCAAATTATGTTAAAATATAACCAAATATGTTTTACGGAGAAATTCAATGAAATTTTGCAACGAAAAAAATATGGTTTTTTTAGCACCGATGGCAGGAGTCAGTGACAGAGCTTTCAGAGAAATCTGCAAAAGTTATGGCGCTTCATATACAGTCACTGAAATGGTCAGTTCAAAAGCACTTACGATGAGTGACAAAAAAACTTCTGAACTTCTTTGTGTTTCTGATTCTGAACGCCCGACTTCTATTCAGCTTTTCGGTGACGACC
>JAFOEP010000151.1 GCA_017380115.1 Clostridia bacterium
TCACTTCTCTGCCGGAGAACCTGACTTTTGCCTGAGAGATTCACATCCTGACGATGCTTTCACCTTCGGCACCCATGTAAAATGAGATTCTCCAAAGTTCTATCAGCTTACAGTCCTCATCCCCTATGGGACACCTGAGAGTGTTACTCCTTCGGCTCGAAAGATTCGATTTTCCTGCAAACATCACATAGATATTATTTTATATGAACATATTCTACTACATTATTACGCAATAATCAAGATGTTTTTTTATATTTTTTTACATTGTTTTGCATTTTATATTTTATTTATAGCTTTTACGATATTCTTTTGGCGTTTTACCCGTATGCTTTTTAAAAAGCTTTGAAAAATACTGAACATCCATAATTCCGCAATGGAGTGCAACTGCCTGAATCTGAAGTGATGTTGTGCTGAGCAAATTCATTGCAAGTTTCATTCTTTCGTCAAGGATATATTCCGTTATGGTCTTGCCTGTTTCCTTCTTAAACAGTGAAGAAAGATACCCTGTGCTTAAATTCTGAGGTTTTGCAAGTGACGACAAAGTAAGATTTTCTGACAAGTCTGCATTTATCAATGCTATCGCGCGTTGAACAGGCATTGAATATTTTTTTGTAGAATGTTTTCTGACTGCTCTGCAATATGTGTAAAACAAATCGTCCATGAAGCACTGACATCCATGCGCGTGTCATACCACACCCAAAACATTGAATTCCGAAAATATAATTTATCGGACAAGGAAAATGAACAATACTACCTATGATAATGTACACAAGCAACACCGCAGTCAGAACAATTTTAGTTTTATAATCACTTATTTTATGCATATCTTCCCACACCTTTTATGGCTATTATATCATAGATTCATCAATTGTATCAAGCGTATTTCTGACAACTTTTTTCCACTTATAAAATCATAAAAACAAATTAAAAAACTCCGTCAGACCACGCCGAGCGTTTCGTCTTCAGGAGTTTACTGATTTATTAAAGACCTTGTGTTAAAACATCATTCCGACTCATTCATTTGAAAGACCATATTTACTGAAAAATTCATCAACGCTTTCTACCGTTCCCTCACGGCGTGATTTTTCAGCGGCAAATCCAATCAGATGATTTTTAACAGAAATACTGATATCCGCTATGCAATATCCTTTATAATCCCCGTTTAAATACTCATACAACTCATGGACAATTCCGCTATCTCCGCCACCGTGTCCCGATACAATGCTTTCATCTGCTGCATTAATCCGTATCTTTTTAGTCTGACGATCCTCAAAAGTATAAACCGTAATTTCGGAACCCTCAGCATAAGCAAACAACTCACCTTTTGTGCCAAAAATACGTATGTAACGACCACCTTTGTTGAATGCATTCATAGTGAATGATGCTGTTGCACCACCTTCAAATTCCATATTAACTACCTGATGGTCCACAACATCATTGTTCGCATGAAATACACACAAACCATAATCAGTTGTTTTAAGCGCAGTCATCACATCTTCGTCTGAAGGGCAAACCCATTTAGCAATTCCTGTTGCGCATGCACCTCTGAACCACCCATTGTCCTTGTCGTCATAATAAAGCTTTTTGCAGTTATAAGGGCAGGTATCTTCTATCGGGCACCCACCATCAATACAACGCACAGGAGCACCTTCCGGAGCATTTTCAGGACTAAAATAAGAAAGTTTGCCGAAAGACTGTACCCTTCTGCAAGGTTTGTCCAAAATCCACTGAATAATATCAAGATCGTGACAGCTTTTAGCAAGTAACATAGGAGTTGACTCTTTTTCGCTATGCCATTTTCCACGAACATAACTATGACTCTGATGAACATTACCAACTGCCTCAACGTGAATTACCGACATAACATCACCAATAGTGCCGTCCATTACAATTTTTTTAACTGTTTTGAAGAATTCAGTATAACGCAACACATGACACACGAGAACCTTAACGCCTTTTTTCTCGGCTGCAAGGGCAATATCCGTACATTCCTTTGCTGTCTGTGCGACAGGCTTCTCAAGCAAAATATCATATCCCAGTTCAATTGCCTTTAATGCAGGTTCATAATGCATATTATCAACTGTAGAGATAATTGCAATATCTGCCATCTTTGGTTTTGATAAAATTTCTTCCCATGAATTGAAGCACATTTCATTTTCTAATCCGTGAATTAAGCGACAGGTTTCACGTCGTCCATAAATAGGATCTGCTACTGCAACCACCTTGAATTTTTCCGGACAACCCTTCATTATATTCGTATATGCGTTACCACGATCACCTGCGCCAATCAGAATAACAGAATAAGTTTTCATTTTATCTCTCCTAAGTGTTGATTTTTTATTATCTTTATGTTAGCATAAATTAAGTCAATTTAATAGGATAAAACCAACAAATAGTAGCATTTTTTTGACATAAAGGAGAAAATGATGGGAAATACATTTATAGAACTTGCACCTGTTCATTACACCGCAAATGCTATTTCGGTGTTACAATTCAATGTTCCTCCCAAATCCCAGTGCTTTCGTTTGCATTGGCATGACAGAATAGAACTGTTGCGAGTAACTCGTGGCAAACTCTTTGTTGTGTGTGGAACGGAACTTAAACAGGTGTCTTCGGGAGAGATGATAATTTTGCCACCAAAAGCGCTGCATAAAGGTTATACTATCGATGAAATGGTTGAGTATACTATGTTAGCATTTGACGTGCGTTCTTTTTATAACGAAACCGAAATCTGTAAGACTTTGTTACCTGCAATATTTGATGGCAGGGCAATTTTTAAAGCCGTCACGTCAGACAAAGAAACTATAAGTTGCTTTGATAACATCTGCCGTCAAAGCAGCAAAGACTTGTTAGAAATCAATTCAATGATATATCAATTAATTTATCTCTTTTTTAAAAACAATCTTTTAGAATTCACAACTCAGCCAAATAACATTGCCGTTAAAGAAGTTCTTGATTATCTGGAAGAAAATTTCAGACAAGAAATAAACATTACTTCTTTATGCAAAAAATTCGGATACTCCCCTGCATATTTTTGTCGCAAGTTCAAACAAACCACCGGGCTGACCCCGATGAGTTATCTGAAAATTTACCGTTTGGAACAAGCCAGAAAGAAAATCAGAAATCAGAGTTCGACAATCAGTGAAATTGCATCAGAGTGTGGTTTTGCTGATCCGAACTATTTCACCCGTTGCTTCAAGGAGCATTTCGGCAAACCACCAACATATTTCAAAAACAACCGTATATAAAACATAAAAACTCCAGGTCGACGACTTGGAGTTTTTTGTTGGTAGTATATCTCAAAATGAACTACGCTTATAAAAGCCTTGATTAATTTTTTGTGTAACGAAAACCACGCGATAGTTGAACTTGTCAAGTAAAAGTAGACAATAAAAACCACCAATTATCTAAACCCTTGTTCAATCCTGTATTGAACAGGGGTTTTGTAGTTTAGTTTGTAAGATAATCGTTCATTGTTAAAATAATGAACATAGGTTTCAATGAA
>JAFOEP010000152.1 GCA_017380115.1 Clostridia bacterium
TCAGGGTCAATATCTTCTTTCAGCACAAAACCAACGCGATAACAGCATATCCACTTTCTGTTTGCTGAATAAGGATATATTGTTGCAGCATTATCAAGCTCATACCACAATTTTTCTTTATCAGCCATTTTTTACCTCCGAATTTCTGCTCTTGGTTTTTGAAATCAGATTCTTTGTGAATAAACTTGCTATGATATTGAACACAATAATTGCCACAACGGGAATTGCAACAATCCAGGGAGCATCTCCGACATTTTTTAATGCAACTCCGAGAAAAGTATAAACAACAACCAACGGCAACATACCGAGATTTGAACCAATAACAAATTTTTTCAGAGAAATATTCATTGCTCCGAAAAGAAGACTCGAAAGGTCACCCGGTAAAATACCTGAGAGCTTAACAGCAAAGGCCATCTGAGTTTCATTTGAACCCGCAAAATCATCTATCTTTTTGATTGCTTTAAAACGTTTTTTAAGCGTTTCAACCATTCCTGCTCCAGTAAATTTGCCAAGGAAAAACGGTACAAAAAGGCTTAAGAAAACAGAAATCAAATTGACAACAAAGGCTGTCCAATAATCAGGCATAAGATAAGCACAAATCGCAAAAAGTACTGCCGGTGGAAAAACGAGCGCAAAAGACTTAATGACTGAAAACGCAACAATTCCACATGCTATTGCAAATGTACCACCAGTAATCATCTCACTTATTCCGGCTATGTTGGAAATGTTGATGTTATACTTTTTAATAAAAACAACACACAGCGCAACCATTACAAGCATAAGTATGCCTGCAGATATCTGCAAAATTTTGACTAACTTACCATAATTTTTTTCTTTCATTTAACTTCTCCATAATTTTAATTTAAAAATAGTATACATATTAATCAATGCTGATTTTCAATTTATTATAACATAACTTTATACAAAAATCATTCTTTTTTCGTGCCAAGCATAATTTAATGTTTTTATGACCTCAGTTGCAATGTAGAGCAAATAGCACCAAGGTTTCGAAGAAAAAAGAGCGCGGTTTTTACTTTCCTCTTTGGTGTGGGTTTTCATAAGAAATTTACTGAAAACATAAGAAAACAAAAACGACGCTTATTCAGCCGTTCTGTGAACATCAGGCTTTATATGCGTCGTTTGTTTACTGTATTGAAAATTTAACTTTGAAATGTATTATTTAATTATATCAGATTGTAAGCAGAAAAACTGCCGCCGTTCCAATCAAAAGTCCTATCCATTGTTTTTTTGAAAGTCTTTCCTTGAAGAAAATGAATGCTGTCAAGCTTGCCAACACTAACGGACCTCCGTTAACAGCCGGGAAGAAAACTGCTGACGGCAGAACACCTGATAAATATAAATTAAGTTTGTGGTTTGCAGCAGTGCTGACACCTATAAGAACAAAAATCACTGCAAGAGCAACAATTTCTTTCCATGATTTTATGCCTTCTTTTTTTTCTGTACCTTGTTTTTCTTTAATTTTAGAAATCAATGCACTAACCAACGATAAAACTGCACCGGCAAAAAATGAAACTATTAAAAATCCATTCAATTCATTTTTGTACTGTGAAGTCTGATGAACCTTCTGCATTATTCCAATTGAACCACTCATCAGAAAAGCTGCCACAGTACATAAAAGCCATTTAATATTTGCTTTTTTATCATCAG
The DNA here is from genome assembly GCA_017380115.1 of Clostridia bacterium. GTDB lineage: Bacteria > Bacillota > Clostridia > Oscillospirales > Acutalibacteraceae > SIG575. Next base: position 1,669 of record JAFOEP010000152.1, read on the forward strand.
CTTTTTTATCTACAGAAAGAATAATACAAACGATCACAAGCAACGTTCCGATATACTGAAGAATGCCGATTTTTTCACCCCAGAAAAGTGCGCCGGAAAACGCAGGCATCAGCATCGAAAGGCAGATCATAACATAAGTATAACTCCACGGCCCGAGAGAAAATGCTGATAACAGCATAATGTTTGCCAAAAAAGTTACTACGCCAAATAATATTCCAAACACAAGAGAAAAAGTTGAAATGTTTCCAAATCCGTCCCAGATATAAAGAGTAAGACATGACACAAGGCTGAATATCGAAACTCCCAGACTTTTTAACGCTACAGATGGTTGTTTGTTTGAAAATATCTTGTTTGAAGTGCTACAAACAAGAGCCGCAAAAATTGATATTACAAGAAGTAAATAAGGTGATATATTTCCCATAGTTCTATCCTTTCACTTGATTAAACAGTATTTAATAATATTACATCCTAACAAACAAAAAGTCAACATCTTTTACACAAAAAAACTTTTTCTAAAATTAATTTTTATAGTAAAAACCTTGAAAGCATATAACATGTGTGATATACTGAATAATAATTATTTTTTCTTTCGGAGGTTCTTTAAAATGTCGGAAAAATATATTATTAATCTTGTAGATTGGCTTATTGTAAAAGATGAAAACAATATAGGAAAACAAGAAGGATATTGTTCTGCAATTCCCGAAGATGCTGTTAAAACAACTGTCCCTTCAGTTATTCAGCAAACATTTCCCGATTATCAGGGTGTTGCATTTTACTATTGCAAAATTTCACCAAAAAAGCCATCCTGCAATACTGACAGACTTATTCTTCGTTTTGACGGAGTAGATTACAAAGCTGAAGTTTATCTCAATGGCGAAAAAATCGTGGAGCACGAAGGTCCTGAAGGTCCTTTTTCAGCTGATATAACTGAAAAAATTAATTATGAAAGTGAAAACCTTATTGCCGTACGTGTTATAAATCCTACAGACAAAGATATAGACGGTCTTAACATTGTCAATGTGCCAAAACGAAATAAAGCAGTTATCCGCCGTCCCGGCGCAAGTCTTAACCATGGTGGAATATGGTATGGTGTTAAACTTCTTACTTTACCGTGTGCATATATTTCCGACCGCTTCCTTACAGGAAATTTTGACAACGGAGAAATCAACGCAGATGTCAGCATTAACAATATAGGAAACAAATGTGACGGAACAATTGAAATTAGTGTTTTTGAAAAAATAAGCGGAGATCTTGTATCCCACGATAAAAAGTCTGTTGAAATTTCAAGCGGTATATCTGAACACAACATCAGTATTGTTGTTCCTGAATTCAAGGCATGGGATACTGAAGACCCATTCCTTTACAGAGTAGAAATCAGACTTCAGACAAGCTACGGTGTTATGACAACAAGTAAAAACTTAGGCTTCAGAAAATTTGAAGTCAAAGACGACGGATTTTTCTATCTTAACGATAAGAAAATATATCTTCGTTGTTCTCATGTCGGAAATCATTTTCCAATCGGACATCTTGTTCCCACAGTACCTCTGATGGCTATACAAGATCTGTATTATGCAAAATCCTGCGGATATAATATGCTGAGAGGAATCATGGGTGGCCTCAGACCAGAGCAGCTCGACTTCTGCGATGAAATAGGACTTCTTATTTACGAAGAAAGCTATGCTGCTTCCTGCCTCGGTCATAACTGCGTTGAAAAATGTGAAATCGGTGACGAGGAAGCAATGCTCAAAAGATTTGACAACTGCATTGAAGAAATGGTCCTCAGAGACAGAAGCCAGACTTGTATCGTAGCATGGGGACTCTTGAATGAAGTTCCGGACAATTCAGTTTTCCAAAGAGCAGCAGATTATTTGCCAAAGCTCAGAGAACTTGACAAAACAAGAATGGTTTTCCTTAACAGCGCAAGATTTGATATGAGAGTTGAATATGGTTCTGCTTCAAATCCGTTCAGCGACAAATGGGATAATTTATGGGGATTTGACGGTGAAGACAAAAAACTCACCACTGTTGTATCATCTTCTGCAGGAAACGGTGGCGACTTCCACTGCTATCCGACTGTGCCTATGGATGAAGCAAATATAAATATGCTCAGAACTCTCGGTGAGAATTCAAAACCTGTTTTTCTTTCTGAGTTTGGCACAGGTGCAAGCTGGGACGTAATTGACGTTGCAAACAATTTTATGCAAAGAGGTCTTTCTCTCGAACTTCAGGATGCTGACTTCGCAAAAACTCAGGCAGATAAATTTGCTAAGGATTTTGATAAACTGAACCTTTATGACGTTTTCCCCTATCCTGATATGCTTCTTGAAGAAAGTCAACGACTCAATTCAGAATACAGATACAGAGACTTCAACTTGGTGCGTTCAAACCCCAATTTCTGTGGTTACAGCCTGACAGGACTTCTTGACCACGGTCTCGTCGGAGAAGGTCTCTGGACATATTGGAGAAGATTTAAACCTGATATGTTTGATGCCGTCAGTGACGGATGGGAAAAATTAAGATTCTGCCTGTTTATAAAACCGTTTTTCTTTAGTGACGAAACAGTCACAGTTGAAGCTACTCTTGCAAATGAGGGCGTTTTAAAAAGTGGAAAATATACGGCCGAATTTTCAATAATCGGCAACAACAGAGTTGTTACAACTTTCAGTGAAGATTTCACTGTTGATGAAAATTCATTTAATTCACCGATTTTCAAAAAAGAAATGTCTTTTGATATCCCTGCCGGAGAATACACCCTCACAGCTCGTCTCCCTGGTGCTTCACCTGCAGGCAAACAATTAAAATTCTATGTTGCCGACAGAGAAAAAGCAAACATCAACACAAAAAAAGTTTCTGCAATTGGTGTCAAAGAAAACACAGTAAAATATCTTGAAAAATATGGTGTAGAGGTCATTGATCATCTCGAAAAAGGTGTACTTGCACTTGTGGGTGAATACATTGACGATGAAACACTTGATAAAATCATTTCTTCTGTCAACGACGGTCTCGAAGTCATTTTCCTTGAACCAAAATTGTTCGTAAAAGATGAAAAGCGACTTGCAAAGCTTGGCATATCCGACGATTTGAACATTATAACATACAGAGACTGGCTTTACCACAAAGAATGCGTCGTAACCCACGACCCTGTTTTTGCACAATTTAATGCCGGTCTTGCCGATTTCCTTCATTTTGGTCTGACATTACCAATAGCATCATTCGGCACGTCAAGGACACCAGACAGAATAATCAGTCCTTCATTTTATATTGCATTCTGCGACATTCCTGACGGTTATGCACTTTACCATGGAATAAGCGGTTTTAACTGTGGCAAAGGAAAAATTATTCTCAACTGTTACAGAATTGAAGAAAACCTTGAAAAAGAACCTGCAGCTGCATTCCTCCTCAAAGGTTTTATTGACGAATAAGGATAAAATATTTCCACTTCACAGAATTGATTATTTAAATTCATAAAACACAAAAACAGAGCTATGAGATGAATTCACATAGTTCTGTTTTTTTTGAAATAAAAAAACCAAAATAAACCCTCAGGTCTATTTTGGTTTGCGAAAGAACAGTATAACGGTGCGTAAATGGAGGTAAGAAAAGCGAAAAGGTGCGTGAATTAGAACTTATATAAATAGAAGTTCCAAATACAATTACTTCTTTCCCCCGCAGCAAATTCATACTGCATATTATCAATTGTTACGGTATATATCGGAACTTCATAAGAAAGGTCACTTACTTGAATACGTTGTTTTGTATCAATCCATTGGTAATCGAAAATGTTAACGCCAAACAATTGGGTATTACCGTCAATGCCTGTTATTTCCAACTGCCAACTTTTACTTTTCCACATTTTCATTTCACATTATCCTTTAGGGTTTTACAACTTGCTATCAGCATCCTTCCGTTTCGCTACATTCTTTAAGAGCAATCTCAAATTTAGAAAGCATATCCACTTTACTCTGTCCGTAATTGGCTTCGCAGATATTGGCATACACACTGCTTGAACTCTTGCGAATTTGGAAAAGAGTGTTAGAAGGTGCTTTTATGTTTTGACAAAGCAATTCGACATCAGTTGCGAGTTGTTCTGCATAGGTCAACAAGTAATTTTTTGCCATATAAACCACTCCTTTCAAACGAATTATACCACATTTCCGGAAACAAATCAACGGCTTGCCGTTGTATATCATCCGCAACTTGTTGCGGTATATCATCAATGTGAAGCATTGTATATCATCAAGCCGCAGGTGTATGCACCTTCGGTGATGATATACGCCTTCGGCGATGATATACACGCTAACGCGTGATGATATACCATCGCAAGGCGATGGATGATATACAGCCCCGTCGGGGCTGATGATATGCCAAGCCTGCGGCTTGGATAAAAAAAGAACGAACTTTTGGTAGACAAAAGTTCGTTCTTTTTTGGTGCGAGAGACGGGACTTGAACCCGTACGGGGGTTGCCCACACGCCCCTCAAACGTGCGCGTCTGCCGATTCCGCCACTCTCGCTCAACAAAAGGTATTATATCAAACAATACCTCTTTTGTCAATACTTTTTATAAAATTTATAATATTTTTTATTTAATGTCTTTTTCGATGACTTTCATTATCTCATTTGCCATCATTCTGTAGCCTCCAAGAGTTGGATGAACTCCGTCGGTAAGCCAATATGTTGATTCGCATTTTTCACAAAGTGCATCAAATTTGTTCTGCATTTCTATAAACGTCAAATCATATTTTTCTGCAACTTCTTTTGCTTTCTTTGCATATTCTTTTACAGTTTCAAGGAAGCCTTCAAATTTGTCAGGCACAGGTCCTTTAAGAGCAAAAGGCTCAATGATATAAATTTTTATATTCGGACAAGCCTCTTTAATTTCTTCAATATACATTGAATAAATTTTATAATACTTGTCAATATCAACTCCGCATTTGTATTCATATTCATGCCAGACATCGTTCACACCAATAAGTATTGTCAGAAAATCAGGATTAAGATTGATACAATCCTGTTTTATTCTTGAATACAAGTCAACAATTCTGTTTCCGCCAATACCCTTGTTAACCACGTTGTATTTTTTAGGATATTTATAATCTATTTCGCTCATTATGTAGTTTGCGTAACCCATTCCTGCGCCAAGGCCGAAATAGTTCTGGTGACCTATATTTCTATCTCTGCAACCATCAGTAATTGAGTCGCCCATTAAAACAAATGTTTTCATTTTTAAAAAACTCCTTTATTCCTTTGTCCAGCCAAAGAAAACATAATATTTTGTCCATTGCCAGAATGTTCTTCGGACTTCTATATTATATTCGCATAAAACACTTCTGTCAAGAGTCTTTGCTGTTATTATTGCCTTTCCATAAGAAACACCTGTCACAACTCCGTTTTCGTCGACAGTTGCAATGCTTTCATCTGAGGATGACCAGTTTGCATATTTACATTCGGCTTTTTTGGGAGTGACAACAAGCTTTTGTTTTTTGGTTTTACCTAACCCGACTTTAACTGTTCCCCTTCTGAATTTGCATTCCGTAACGCGAACAGGGTTTTCCGATTCAAAAACATAAACATTGAAGCTTGTTTTCTTGTTCTGATATTCAACCGTTATTTTCTGCAATCCACTTTTTGTAAAAATCGTCGGTGAACATGAATATCCATAATCAACCGTCTGAGCAGAAGTGTCTGAAAAAACTTTTGCTACAACGAGACCATCTGTGTTAAGACTGTCTCCGACATTATAGCACAAAACGTCAGGCGTTTCATATGCAATTATTTTGCTGACAGTTGGCAAAGACTCATCAATTTCCATCACAAAGCCTGTCTGATATCTCCAAGAGCCGATACTATGAAAATCGTTCCACTGCATAGTCGATTTTTCTATTGACGCAAAATGTTCAACTCCGGAAGTCGCATCTTTGCTTGTCGGATTTTTTGCGTTCCAATTTGCATAATCAAATTTCTCACCGGTAACCCAACAGTATTTTCCATCGGCAGTGATGTTATGAGAACCAATCCAATAAGCGTTTGATTTTCCATCTTTCAGGAGTGACGAAACAAATTCGTTTTCATTTTTATCGTTTATTGTCAGAAGATTACCGCCGTTTACCTCGCAGAAATATTTTGCATTGTACCAGCTTATCTGTGTATCAAAAACCTTGTAAGTGCTGCCTGAATTTTTCTTTTCACAAGTTGCTTTCAGTGTTTCCGGTTCAAATTCACAGATATAACCTACATTTTTCACGCTGAACCAGCTTATGTCCCCTTTTGAACTGTTGGCGTCATTCCATTTTCCGATATGCTCGTTATTTTCAAAATGTTCACTGTAAATCTGAGCATATTTTTCATCTGCTCCACTCGGCTGATTCAGGTCCCACGAAGTGTATTTGAACTCATCGCCATTAACCCAATTCCATTTGCCGTTGTCATCAGAATAAGCGCCTATCCAATAAAGTCCTTTGCTTGTACCCTTGCAGAGATTGACTACAATCTGATTTTCTTCTTCTGAATTGATTGAAACAAGGTGACCGCCCATTCTTTCGCAGACTTTTTTAGCCTCTTCCCATGTCAGGTCATCAGTAAACAAAGTGTAATAATGCCCGTTGTAAACCGTAGTTTTTTCAGGAATATATTTTGATATTTTTGTCCAATGAGCATACAAGTTCAGACTTTTGTTGTAAGCAGGTGTTGAAGAATCTACTTTTTTTCCACCGCTTTTTGAAGTGTACCAGCCCTCAAATTTATATCCTTTTCTGGTTGGTGAAGGAAGATTTCCGTAAGAAGACAAATAAACTGCTTTTACTGTTTTGATACATTCTGATGTTTCTGTCCTGAAAAGTGTCGGTGCTTTTTCTCCATCAACAAGCATCAATTCAGAAAGATTAATATCTGCTTTTTTGTCGAGATACAAATACAGCTTTGACCCGTCAGTAATCTTCTTTGTAATCGTTACAGTATATTTCTTCCATCCTTTTGTGTTTATTGAAGTTGTAAAAGTTTCTTTTGAGTATCCCCATCTCCAATAAAGATTTACATTTTCAACAGAGCTTTTTGCATAAAAAGACAGCGTCATTTTTTTATAGTCGCCAATATATCCGTCGTTTGCAACGTTTCCGTTGGTGTCTGTGTTGAACATAATATCAACACCGATTTTTCCGACATCTTTGCCGCTGATTTTCAGACTGTTATATCCGTTGTGTGTTGATTTATGGTCGATGCTGACAGAATACACCTCAGGATTTCGTGTGGAAAAGTTGTTGTTATTTAATTTCTCAGCAAAATCTGTACCTATAAGATAATTACATTCGCTGACATTACCATAAAGATTTATTTTCGATGAAGCTTTCATCGCTTTTTTAATTTTATTGATTTGTGATTTTGACTTGATTGCAGAAGAAAGATATTTTGAAATGTCTGCTCCCAGAAATTCTGATATATCATAACCTGCAAGATTTTTGAGATAGAAAGTAGCTTTGTTTCCCAATGCGTCTGTCTTAACTCTACCCGTCATAAACATTTCGTGGACCCCACCTGCACCCACAAGGTGTGCAGCAGCAACAAGTCCCGACAAGGTGACTTCTATTCCATCAAATGTTGTGCCGATATATTTGTCGTCGCCAAAATACTGAATATATGACCAGATTTTTTTGTCGTATAACCTGATTGCATAATCCTGTGCAGCGGGAGTGTTCAAAAAATCGTCTGTGCTATAAACTCCCATACTGTTGGCAAGTGCTGTCCATTTTCCTTTTGAATCAACAAAACCGATATCTTTGAGCGATTCCATTCCCATCTGCCATCTGCCCATATATCCGTATGAATTCATCACATTATACTTGTTTCTTGATTCATAATAGCCCAATTTGTTTAAAAAAGCCTCATATTCATCTGCCGCATATCCGACAATAGCTGTTGAAAGGGACAAGAACACAGTTGAAATAACAAGAAGCAAACAAATTATCGGTTTAAATAATCTTTTCTTTAACATTCCTGAAAAATCCTCAATCACAAAAAATACTTTATATTAAACATTACCGCCGATTAAATCGGCGGTTTGAAGGTTTTTATTAATTTATTATTACGGAAAAATCTTTGCTCAATTTGACCGTTCCATATTTGTAACTTACGGTTATAGTTTTTTTGCCGGATGACGACGAATCAAATAATGAAGAGCAAGAGTGAAATACACCTTGATTTAACTTTGAAATACTATTTGGAA
>JAFOEP010000153.1 GCA_017380115.1 Clostridia bacterium
AAGCGCCATTATTGCAGCAATTATTTTGTTCATAATATTAGTCTCATTATCTTAATATTTTTAATAGAATATACTATAATTTACGATATTTTTTTTCTTATGTCAATATATTTTTAGAAAATATGCAATATTTCTTGTGTATTTTAATTATAAAACGGACTTTATACATTTTATATAAAAGCAATCAAATAAGATACTGCGTCAATTTGTCGGAAATGATTTTTAGTCAGGTAAATACTATTCATTTCCTAACTTAATTAAAGATACGCTCTTTGTCGGACATTGCTCAACGCATTTTCCGCAACCGATGCATTTTTCATAATCAACGCTTGCAACGTTGTTTTCAACTGAAACAGCACCGTATTCGCAAGCTTTAACGCATTTCATACAACCTATGCAACCCGCTTTGCACTGTTTTCTGGTCTGAGCACCTTTTTCAATGTTCTTGCACAAAACAGAAGCTTTCGGAACATGAAGAGGTAACATTTCAATTATATTTTTCGGGCAGGTTTTAATGCACAGCCCGCAAGCGCGGCAAATTGTATAGTCAATTCTTGCGACGCCGTCACAGATTTTAATTGCGTCATAAGGACACACTTCAACGCAATCGCCAAACCCGATACAGCCATAGCTGCAATCTTTGGGGCCGCCAAAAAGTTGTTTTGCCATTGCACAGCTTTTTACACCGCTATATTCAAGTTTTGTTTTACAGTTTTCACAGACGCCCCTGCAAAGAACAACAGCCGCCTGAGGAACTATACTACCTGCTGAAAGTCCGGTAATCTTTGCAATTTCAGCGGAAACTCCTTCGCCACCGGGTATGCAAAGATTTGTTTTTTCTGTTTCACCTTTTGACAACGCAGATGCATATGCGTCACAGCCTGAATATCCACATGCTCCGCAGTTGGCACCCGGCAATTGTTCACGGATTGCTTCTTCTTTTTCATCAACAGGCACTGCCATCAGAACAGAAGCTATTGCAAGTCCCAATCCAAGAACAAGACCCATTGCACCAACGATAATTACGGCAATAAGAATAGGATTCATATTTTTACCCCCTTACCCCAACATTCCTTCAACAATTCCGGTAAAGCCGAGGAATGACATTGATGTCAGCGACGCTGCCACAAGTGCAATCGGAAGACCTTTGAGTTTTTCCGGTATGTCGCTCGATTCCATTCTTTCTCTTACTCCGGAAAACATTACCATCGCAAGAAGGAATCCTACACCTGCGCCAAACGAATTTGCAACTGAATGGCCAAAGCTATAACCTTCTTCAACATTAAGCACAACAACGCCTAAAACGGCACAGTTTGTAGTAATAAGAGGTAAATAAATTCCCAGAGCATTGTATAAAGGTGGCATATATTTTTTAAGCGCAATTTCCACGAGCTGAACAAGCGCTGCGATTACAAGAATAAAAACAATTGTCTGCAAGTATTCAAGCCCGAGTCCCTCGAGGAGATATTTGTTTATCGGGTAGGTTACCATTGTTGACAAAAGCATAACGAATGTAACTGCTATACCCATACCCGATGCGGTTTTGGTTTGTTTTGAAACACCCAGAAACGGGCAGATACCGAGAAACTTTGACAAAACAAAGTTGTTGGTCAATATTGCTGCCAATATAATGGAAAGGTATACTTTCATTATTCTTTAACCTCCTTATCCGGAGATGTGCAGTTTTCAAACATAGGACAGGCTTTGCAAGAATGAAGTTCTGCAATCTTCTTACCTTTTTTCTGTGCAATATGATTTGCAAGTGCTATCATCATACCAAACACAAAGAATCCACCCGGTGCAAGAATAAATATTGTAATCGGGTTTTCACCGAATATTGCCGGGAAAAGAGGATTTCCGTTGTTCAGAAGACTGATTGTGATTGTTCCCGTTCCGAGAAGTTCCCTGATAAATCCCATACAAAACAGTGCTGTTGTAAAGCCGACTCCCATTCCCAAACCGTCAAATGCAGAAGCTAAAACACTGTTCTTGCCTGCAAAAGCTTCGGCTCTTCCGAGAATAATACAGTTTACAACTATTAAAGGCAGATATACTCCGAGTTGTTCATTGAGCGTCGGAACAAATGCACTGACAAGCATCTGAACGACAGTAACAAACGATGCGATAACTACTATATAAGCCGGGATTCTGACTTTTGAAGGAATAACTTTTCTCAAAGCTGAAATAACTATATTTGAACAAATCAGAACGATTGAAGCTGCCAATCCCATACCTATTGCGCTTTCAACGGATGTTGATGTTGCAAGAGTCGGGCAGGTTCCGAGAACAAGACGTAAAACAGGGTTTTCGTCAATTAATCCCTTTGAAAATTCTTTAAAAAGAGAGTTCTTTTTCTCAGCCATTGTTATCCCCTCCTTTTATATGATTATAAATTTCTACAGTTTTGTTGACAGCGTTAGTGAGTGCATTTGAAGTGATTGTTGCGCCTGACAACGCTTTGATTTGAGTGTCGGTTGTTGCATCTTTGCTGACGGTGAAAGGACCTGTTTTTCCTTTGTATTGACCTCTGAACGATTCTTTCTTGGCGTTCATACCAAGACCGGCAGTTTCATTGATTTCAATGGTCTGTACTCCCGTAATTTTTCCGTCAACATCCATTCCTGTCATTACGGTAACTGCTCCACCATAACCTTTGTCTGAAGCCGTAAAAACATATCCGATAATTTCTCCTGTCTGAGAAAGAGCTTCGTTGTATGTATATTGCTGAGAATCAACCGTAACTGTTTTATCCTCAGAAAAGCTGTCGGCTGTCGGACAAACCATTTTTCTTGTTTCAATTTTTGTTTTTTCAGCATTTTCAAGAATCTTACCTGTTGTCAACGAATTTGTCAGGGCAAGAATGAAAGTGCATACTCCCGCAATCAGAAACAGAGCAATTGTCGGGAACAAAATATCTTTTATGTTAAATTTCTTTTTCATCCTTTTTCCGCTCCTTTCTTTTCTGTTCCGAAAGGTTTACGGAATGTGAGATTTTCAATATGAGGAGTTAAAATGTTCATTATGATAATTGCAAAAGATACGCCTTCCGGCAAACTACCGTAAAGTCTTATGAGCGATGTTATCAATCCGCAACCTATTGCATAAATAACCTGGCCCTTGAAGTTTACAGGTGATGTCGTATAATCCGTTGCCATAAATATTGCGCCAAGAAGAAGTCCTCCTGCCATAAGCTCATAAAGAAGGAATGTAAGACTGAATTTTCCTGCAAATAACATAATAACTGCTACTGTTCCGATATAGAAAAACGGAATTGTAGGTTTAATAACTTTTCTTGCAAGAAGATAAATCAAGCCGATGATGAGTGCAACTGCACAAACTTCGCCAAGACTTCCGCTTCTTTTTCCTAAAAACAAATCAAGAAGTGATGGCATATTTTCAACGCCATTTATTGCTTTTCCTGAAACATCTCCTGAAGTAAAAAGATTTCCAAGTTCATAAAGCGGAGATGCTGTTGTTTTAACGTTGATTCTCCATGACAATGGCTGAACCCAATTTGACATCGCTGTCGGGAACGAAGCCAACAAAACAATTCTTCCGACAAGTGCAGGGTTGACAAAGTTCATTCCTATTCCACCAAAGAATTGTTTTACGACAACAATCGAAACAAATGCAGCCAACGCAACCATCCACAATCTAATTGTTACAGGCACGTTAAAGGCAAGGAGCAATCCTGTGACAACTGCGCTCAGATCTCCGAGCGTGTTATGACGTTTCATAGCTTTACGGCAAACCCATTCGCTGAGCATACAAGTTCCGACCGAAACGGCAGTAATTGCAAGAACCTTATATCCGAACAGTATCACTGCTGCAATCAACGACGGAACACAAGCTATTATTACATCAAGCATAATTCTTGTAACTGTTGAAGATGATCTTTCATGAGGTGACGGGCTGACCGTCAGCAATTTTTCTTCATTACTCATTTGCTGTTTGCCTCCTTTACAACAGTTTTTGCCAGACGCATATATTGAACAAGTGGTTTTCCTGCCGGACAAGCATAAGCACAGCTTCCACATTCCATGCAGACATTGATTCCTATTTTGTTAAGTCTTTCTGCATCTTTAACCTTTGCAAATCTTTCAATAAGTGTCGGCATAAGGCTCATCGGGCACACCTGCGCACATCTTCCGCAACGAATACAGTCACGTTCTTTTTTGACAATCGTAGGATTTCCGCTGAATGCCAGAATAGCATTGTTTTGCTTCAGAACAGGAAGGTCTGTGTTAATGAGAGCAAATCCCATCATCGGGCCTCCTGAAAGGATTTTACTTAAATCGTCTTTCAATCCTCCACAGTAGTCAATTATCTTTCCGATATTTGTTCCGATCGGGACTCTGACATTTTTCGGATTGACAATTGCAGAGCCGTCAACCGTCAATGAACGGCTGATTAACGGTCTTCCTGTTTCAAGATATCTTGAAATAAACGCAACCGATGCAACGTTCATCACTATGCAACCTACATCAGCAGGTAATTTCCCCGGTGGAACCTTTCTGCCGGTTACAGATTGTACCATCATTTTTTCTGCACCCTGAGGATAACGTGACTCAAGCATCATCAGTTTGATGTCGCTGTCGCCAAGCAAATCGTAACCCTCTATATTTGTAAACGCTTTAACTGCTTCGGGTTTGTTGTCCTCAATTGCAATCACAACGTTTTTTATGTTTAAATACTTTCTGACTGCGTCCACACCTGCAAGAATGTTCTTCGTGTTTTCAACACATTCTCTGCTGTCAACGGTAATATATGGCTCACATTCAGCAGCGTTGATAATAAGAGTATCAATCGTTTTGTCGGACGGTACATTTAATTTGACGTGAGTCGGAAATCCTGCGCCACCGAGACCGACAAGTCCTGAATCACGAACGGCTTTGATAAAACTTTCTTTGTCAGTTACAATCGGTTTTTCAATTCCCTCAAAAAGTCTCATTTCACCGTCAGATTCAATTGCTATTCCT
>JAFOEP010000154.1 GCA_017380115.1 Clostridia bacterium
AATCCGAGGATTTCACCTCTTCGCATACCAGTTGATAGTTCCAACAGAAACATTTCATAAAGACCATATTCCTTAGCTTGTATCATGAATCGGTGTAGTTCATCTTTGGATAGTATCGTCATCTCTTTAGCTTTTTTAGGAGGTATCTTAACATTTTTAGCAGAATTAAATTCAACTTTACCTAATTCAACTGCTTTTTTCAACGAAGAAAAACATATACTATGAATCCTTCTGATAAAACTATCAGCACGTGTAACTTTGTCACCATTATTTTTTGTTACGGGTATATTTTTTAAATCGTTGTAGAATTGTTGCAAAATCTTTTGATCTAATTCCTTTAATGGTATATCACCGATTGAAGGAATAATGTGTTTATATATTAAATTTTCATATCCTTCTTGCGTTGTTGCCTTAATCGTTGGTTTACAAAAAGTGACATACCAATAATCAATCCATTCTCCATAGGAAATATCTTTTTCTGTTTTTACTGTTGGTTTACTATATTCTTCTTTTAGTTTTTTCAATTTTTCTTCACAGGTATGCTTATCTTTGGCAGTTACATTTTTGGTTATAGGAAGACCTTTATCATTGTAACCTATTACTATTCGACCTTCCCACCTGCCATCTTTTCGTTCTCGGAGCGTACCTTCTCCTGAACTTCTTTTCGCCATAGTCCACCATCCTTTCTTCTTAAACACATATCACAAAACTAAATTTTTATCCAGTATAATTATGATATTGGTCTACATTATTTTTTATGGTATATTAAACTCATCCCAACAAAATAGGAGGTTATAAAAATGTTTAAATATTCGTGTGGTAAATTAAGTTCAAATGGTGTTTCTTTTACAATTCCTGATAATTTTTATATAAACACTGAACCACCAACAACCAGAGAAGACTTCATTGAATTCGTTTCCATTGATAAATCATACACAATATCAATGGGAATAGAACCATCCTTTGAAGGAACAAAATACGAACTGGAACAATTCCTTAGCGAAGATGGTGGTTGTCTACCAATTGGTGATATTGAATCTGTAACCATTAATAATTTACATGGACATCAAATGTTTTTCCTCGGTTGTAAAGAGGAATTCCAATTACGCTTATCAGTCAATTGCACCACAGAATTCGTTGTGCATATAGCTATGAAAAATCAAAATAAAATTGAAGAGATTGTCAAATCACTTACGATACAATCACTTATTAAAAGCATAGGGTTCTCAGACTAATGCTTTTGGAATATAAAGCTAAAACAAACCGTCCTTTCGGACGGTTTGTTTTATGTGCTTTGTTTTTGATTCTTCACAGAACGAGCTCGTACTTTTCTCAATATTTCTTTATTTGTAATTCGTTTTGTTTCTCGTTCAGCTACTTCTTTAGGAATAACCAAATTTTCAGAAGCACTTAGTTTTTCTTCTTGCTCTTTAAAAGACGAATTGGTTGGCTTTTCTTCTTTATCTTCAGTTGTGTCATCTTTTTTTGCAAACGATTCATCTATAGCTTCTTCAATTATTTCACGGCTCGTATACTTAACTTCCATAGCACCCTTATCTGCAACGGTATATGGTTCTTTATCAAATTCAATTCCCCACTTAAAGAATAACTTGAGCTTTGAAATAAATGGATGTGTACCTGTTTTCATAACGATAAAGTTACCTTTCTCCATAGACTTAAGCTCATCGGATGTCATAAGTGGTCGTTCTATCATTTGAAGACTCTGTGACGGATCGTTCTTACTTCTTGAAACCGAACCAGACATTACCGTTCTTGAACCAAGAGCTTTGGATATAATATCTGCTGTTTCGGATGTTGGTGCAAAACCACCTGCAATAGTAATCTGACAGTTGTCCTGAATAATGGCAGCACCTTCTCTGCCATAGTTCTTTTCAAGCTGTTGAAAAGACTGAATAATACTTACCAATGAAAGACGTCTTGAACGAGAAGCAGAGTACATCATTTCTGCAGAACTGATTGCAGGAAGAGTACCGAACTCATCCATATAAAACATAACTCTGTCTTCCAATGCACCACCTCGTTCATCTGCAACCATAAGTATCTCACGATACAACTGCTGGAGGAGAAGCGATACCATAAAGTATGTTGCAGGATTTTCTTCGGGCAACACAATAAAAATAGCACACTTTTGAGAGCAGAACTTTTCAGCATCAATAGCTGTATCGAAACATAAAATTTGTTCAAGCTCTGAATCAAGAAAGGCATTAAGACGAGACATAGCTGTTGACATAACTGACTGCATGGCTTGGTCACTTGTATTGAGAGCTGCACCTGCAAACCATCGTGTTTTATGGTCGGGTGGTAGCTTTTCCATTATTCTCTGGAAATGATTTTTATTTTTACCTACACCTTTTGCAGGAGCAAGCAAGTCTTGAATAAGTTTGAAAACCGAAACTATATGTCTTTGATCGGGTGGTGCAAACTCTGCAACCAACAAAATTGCTGATGTAAGTAAGCCTTCAGCTGCATCATAGAAGAATGCATTTTGACCGAATGATGCCGCATCACCTTCGCTGAATATAATTGTCTTACCAATAATTTTCGCATACTTTTCTGCTTTGGCTTTGTATGAAAGGTTCGTTGGTTCTTTCTTATACAAGTCCATATATTTATTCACGAGATGAAGCAGATTGTTTCCATCGGATTTTGTAGGATTACGAAGGTCAATAATAGCAATGTCATATCCATAATACTCTTTTGCAATCTTACCATAGTTTCTATACAAGTCACCTTTGGTATCAGTAGTAAGAAAAGACATACCCGATGCACATGCATATTCAAGATTCGGATACAACCAATACGCTGTTTTACCACATCCGGCTGCACCGATCATCATTGTATGCACGTCGGCTGAATCAACTAATGCATACTCCTGACGAGTAAGCCTTCCTTTATGAAATTTCAATCGTTTCTTGCATCCAACAACTACACCTTGTGGTAGTTTTTCACCACCTTTTTTTGCTCTCCAAAGGGCAGGTGTAAATGGTACATACTTGTAAACTTTTTTCTTTTCTGCATTTGTTAAGAACCGAGCTGTACCATGCTGACCATCACCAACAGTTTTACTTTTAATACTGTTAAGATTATAAATGTGAGAAACAATTGTTATGCCACCTATCAAAGCAAACATAACAACTCCGATAATAATTAAGATAATTCTACCGTCCATTTTTGACTTTCCCCCTGTTCATAATTCAATAAATCCTCGTTCCAATCTTTATAAGTCGGGACAAGGATTTCGGATGATATACCTTTTGCAGATAGTTTTTTCATAAGTTTATTGGCTGCATTCTGACCTGCCTCATCGTTATCAAAGCATATATACACTTTGCTTATATTCGGATTATCTTCGAGGCATTGGAATAAAACTTTATCTGCAACTGAACAAGAAGCAGCATAGTTATCCCTTTGCCATTCACACGGATTCATAGTTATAAACGAAAGCATATCTATCGGAGCTTCAAATAAATACAGCTCATTGCTTTCACCAATCCAATGGAAACTAAACTTATTATTGCTCCCGACAGCATTCTGTTTATACGAGCTACCTTGTACTGTTCCTCTCTGATGAATGTGTTGAGGGTTACCGTCCGAGTCATAACCAACGAACACAGCATTGTGATAATTCTCTGATTCAAAAATCATTTTTGCTTTCACGAACTCATTGAGAACCTCTTTGTCTATACCTCGGTTTTTAATTAAATAGGCATAGACTCTTTTCATATTTGAGTTATACGAAGGGACTTCCAATGGTAATTTTTCAGGTTGTCGTTTGGGAATATTTATAAAAGTTGTGTATGAACCATTCAGCAAATATTCCATAGCTTCAACGAAAGATTTATTGAAGAACTTACGAACAAAATCTATAGTGTTACCACCTTCTTGGTCGTAATGATGAAACCAAACATTATTATTGATTGATACTAAACCTGACGGACTTTCCCAGATATATTCATTTTTACATGGTGTAACCTTCTCACCATTCTGATGCAATATATCAACAATACTTTTACTACCTGCGAGATTTTTTTGTTCCGAAGTATATTTAATGTAAATCGAAATCACTTCCTTTCAAATAAAAAATGGGATGACTATAGATATAATCATCCCATTTTCTGTCCATGAGCTTGTTTCTTTTCTTGAATTTTTTTAAGCAACTTCTTATCAACCTGCTGATCAATTTCACGATCATCATCAATATTATTCTGCATTGCTTGAGTGATTCTTGCGAGTAATCTCCCTGTTGATAATGCGAGATTAGTTTTGAAATATTTGTTGTTCGGTTTGAATGAAGGATGAACTGAAGGTAACTCTGCCGTCAATGGTATGTATATTTTCTCAACAACATCATCTGTAAATGGATATTCTTGAACATCATTCAATCTTAATGCTTCTTGAAGTACAGCATTTCTAATGTTTTTAAACTCTTTGTTGGCTGATAATGAAACTCTTGCAGGCATTTCATCACGATAGATTCCAATAAGTAATTCTTTTTGTTCATACCATAAATTGTACAACTTACTAATTCTCTCATCTTTTTCGATTTCATCAACGATTGCATCAATAATATTTTTCGCTCTTTTAGGAAGATATCCATACATCATTCGTCCTGAATATTTATCAAGTTCTTTTGTAAGCTGTTGAAGCAAATCAGATATGACGCTATCTGTGTAGTGACCTTCGTTTATATTCGATATAATTTCCGTAATAATATCCTTCGCATCTTTTCTTAATGCATTTCGTTTTTCTGTCTGTTCAACATAAATATTATGCATTTCACTTGAGAAAATATCTTTAGCAAAAGCTCTTTTTAATTCATCCAATCGTTTTTCAGTAATGTATGGCTCCTGACCAACAGAGTATGTTACTAAATGAACATGAGGATGATGTGATTCATTATGAAACGCTGCATACCATCTTAGATCTTTAACAGGAATTCGCATTGCTTTCGCTATATCAATATTGTGCTTTTCTATAAGCTGTTTCCATCGTTCAGCACAATTATATTTGAATGCTTCGGCATCTTCTCGTTTCAAAGATAGTATATTTGTGAACACTAAACCATCATGATTTGCCACTTCTTCAATCACTTTATTGAGATCAACTTCTACATTACCTGCAGTAAACAAACCATGTTCGCCTTGTTTTTCAACACGAGGACGCTTGGCTATGTATCCAATATAGTTCTCCTTATCGTCAATCGAATCAAAAAAAGTTTCAAGTGAGTTATCAATTAGTTCTGTTGCTGAACCTTTACTCTTCTTTCTTAGAAAAGTATCATACTCAACCGTATCTTTTATGGTTGGGAACTCTTTTACAAGTTCATTGATAAGTCTTACTTGTTCTACTGTCGCTGGCTCGTTTCTCCATGACATTTCACATCTTTCCACACCGTTGCGCGTTGCAAGATACTTTACATAACGACCATTTCTTTTAGAATCGTCTTTAAAATATCTCCACTTATAAATAAATCTTGCCATTATTCTTCAAGACCTTTTTGGACACTTAAGGCTCTTTTGAATGTAACTATATCATTCAAAGACCTTACCTCTTTAACACATCCGTCACGCAAATCATTCAACCTGCTCTCAGTTATATTATTAGTTGATGCATATACATGAAGCAACATAGCTAATTCAACAGCAACTTTAAACATAATATTGCAGGTACGATCTTCTAAACTTCCTACGATACTTTTTAAGGAAACATCTATAACCTCTGGCAAATAATCGGACATATCTTCCGATATCAAGTAACCTAAATAAAACTGAATGGCCGCTTCCATCAGTTCAGATTTGGATTTAAAACCTGCTTCTTCATATATTTCATCTATTTCTTTAAATGTACGAGGATGAAGGTATATAGAAGTCTTGATCTTTTCGTTTTCTTCTGACATTTCATTACACTCCTTTCACGGCGCCACTGTAAACCTTGCAAAACTGCCTTTAAATCGGATTTTTCTTCTTTTTACGGCTCCAGCGATATTTTTAACGGCTCCATAGTCTAAAACCGTCAAACCCCTTATGCAGTCGGCATCGCCGTCTGCTGTTGAGCGTGTTGAGTGCCGTAACGGCGCCAACACTTATTCCTGCCACCAAAATCGGACGGGATTTAAGCCTGATTCTGACCTAATCAGTCTTCAACTTTTCCATCCGTTTTTGTATTTCGGCAAGTTCAATTTGTTTCATAGCTTGTTGGCTCTGCTTATCATTATAATAATCAAGAGCCATATATATCGGCAGAATTGTGTATTTCAAAGTTCCATTCCTTCTACTACCATCCTTCAATGTAAGGGTAGTTGGTTCTATAGAAATCAACTGTTTTTCCACCAACATATCAACATATTTTTTTGTGGTAGGTCTGCTCATTTTTAAATTATCACCTATCTGTGTTAGGCTTGGGTAACATGTGTGTGTTGTTCTATTCTCCCTGAACATCAGATACATATATATCGCTATCTCTTCTGCTGACAAACCCAAACTGAATATCAGATTGGGCATAGGGAAAAAGTTTTTTATACCTTTTATATATGTCATACTTATTACTTAATTTTAGTATTCTTGTTAACCCACTCTATAAATTTATCCCTTGGGGTTAACAATCTGTTCCCTATTCTTAATGATGGAAAATCTTTTTTTCTCATCAATTCATAAGCAGTTGTACGACCTATCCTTAAAATATCTGCTACCTCTTTTGCTGTTAACACAGCAGGTAATTCATCAAAAGATTTATAAATATTTGTATCCATTAAATACCTCACTTTCGATTTTCTTTTTCTTTGACTTATGCTGTAAAGTTTTCAGTGTTTCGTTTTAAGGCAATTTGAGGATTAGGCGAGTACTTTCCCCACCTAACCCTCAACGCTTTAAATCAGGCTCAATAAACGCCCACAAAGCTCTTTTTACTTAGCAGTCTTACTTGACCCATCAGTTGTAGCTTCAATGTATTCACGAACATTAACAGGCACTGTTTTCTTATATAAAGATTCAATAGTATCAACCAATTTTTCGGCAATATCTTTTTCATCTTTTTGTTTAAGAAAATGTTTAAGAGCTTTTATTTTTTCTTCCTCATACTCAATACTTATTGTAACTTTTTTCATTAGCAACACCTCACATTTAAATTAAAAACTCATCCCCATAGATTCGTTTTCAGATTCATCTAACCATTCTTGTTCATCTTCACTATAGTTGCCGAAGCTTACATCCTCATAAGATGTATGATTCCACTTTGTGTTTTCAATACAAGAATTAGTCATAGAGGCACTACCGACAACGCATCGTGAGAACAAGGCATCAGTGAAATTTGAATGAGTCATCATTGATGAAAAGAGATTGCATCCTTTAAATTTTGTACCCTTACAATTCATTTCTTCGCCTGTCATTCGTATTAAACTGCACTCAACAAACTTGGAATATTCTGCATTTGCAAAACACAACTCTGTACTTGTGAAATTGCAATTAACGAACTTAGCATTATTCATAATTGCACTATTCAATGACCTGTAAGAAAAATCATAATTGGAAACATAGCAACCTGAAAAGTCAGCCTGTTCACCACCAGGTTCGTCATAGAGCCACAATATATGTTTGGCAACCATAACATCAATTTCTTCTTTAGTTAAACCTCGGTAAGGAACATCTTCTTCATGCATTGCATATTCTTCAGACAATCGCATAATGAATTCTTCATCATCAAATTCTACTGTTGCAAATTCAATTCTGTCACAGAGCATCTCATGAAGAAGCGTAGGAGACAGAATTTTCGGTTTGTAGAATTTGTGTATCTCATCCAAATCAATTCTGAACACACCTTCATCCTGATCGTCGATTGCTTTGGCAATGATATCATTTCGGATGCTTAACATAGACTTCATAAACTGTTGCAAGGTAAAAGACTCATCGGCAAGTAACAAAGTTCTTGCTTTAGGAAGATATGAAAAGTTTTTAGCATAGCTTGTACCTTCAGAATTTACAATAATACCTTCATCGTGATTCTGATGGAGGAACAGTACACATCTGCTAATGCCTGTTTCATCTTTATGCATCATTTCTGCATGTTCAGCAATGAAGCTCATGCTTTCCATCGTGTTGTTTTTGAGAAGATTAAATTCATTTTCTGCCAATTCAACAACTTTCTCTACGGAGCAATATTCTGTCATTGCCTGTTGCTCATTTCTGTTAAATGCTGTTTGTAAAAACATATTAAAGCACCTCCATATTAGGTGATGAATCAAGGTGTGTGACTAAACCTTCTTTATCAAGCACATCGATTATTTCTTGGGTAACGAAACCATAATAACCTTCGGGTCTTTCAATACCAAACTGCTCATACTGGAATTTAAGAACAGGTTCAATTTCTTTCAAACCTTCCTGTGAATAACCGTGCCTGAAGAATTTCCAACGATTTTCTTCGGTATAAACATAGATGTAATCTGCCCATGAATTGGGATCGTCAAGCTCATTGAACGTATACTCTTTAGCTTCCATACCTTTTTCGCCACGATCTCTACCGTATGCAACAACCACACCGTCTTGCCTTGTTGAATACTCAAAGCCATGAGGTTTCGAAGGATCGGGATTAAGATTCGGAGCAAGGCATGAAATACCACCTATATCGATAAGTTCTTTTACTTTTTCGGGTGTATCGTAATGGTCTATAAGCAAGGCACCGTTATGTGAGAGATAGCCATCACTATGGCAATAAATCGTTCTGTATTTATCAGCACCGATTTGCATTGCAATTAAACTTCGTGTACTCATATTATCAACTTCTTTCTATAAAATTTCTGTTGTCGGCTCACTGGTTGTTTCTTCTTCGATATATGTGATATATGGAATCTTCAACCAATGAGTCCAACTGTTATACGACAAAGGTGTTTTTATAACACCTTTTTTTGTGTTAGCTGCTTGGATTACATAACCATCACCGATATATATTCCGATGTGACCATTATGCCAAACTGCTATTCCGGGTATTTCGGGAATGGTATCTATTGTGCCTTTCTCTGTGGCTGCAGAGTACATTCCGTCAGCACCAATGTCGGGCATACCATTCGTTCCGTAATTGATTTGACCTGTTTCTTCATCAAGCCAACTGTAGCCTTTTATGAGACCTACACAGTCTGCTGTTCTGCCACCGAGCCAATTGCTTTTGATGAAATCATATTTACCACCAACCTCGTTGGGATATTGTTTTGCCTTTATGTCGAGAATTTTTTGTGTAAGAACAGTTCCGTATGTTCCGTATACATAACCCCAACCATTTGCAACTGCTTCTTCAGCCCATACGCAAAGGTCGATATTGTTTTTGTATCCGTTGTTTGTAAATCCTGATGAGTCAATATAGGTACTGCGAATATCTTTAACTACGGTGGAGTATTCTTCGGCATCAATTTCACTACCGAATTTTGTATTAACAAGCTCAACCAATTCTGCATCAGATAAGTCATCTTTAAAGCAACTTGCCAAGTCACTTGCAAAGTTTTCATTGTCTGAAAAATCAAAAAGCCCAAGTGCATACAGCACCTGAGCTTCTCGATAATGACTGCCAAGTTCTGCTTCGTTTAATGCAGATTCAACAGCCAACATTGTGTCATTCATTTTTTGTAATTCTCTAACTTGTGCATCATTTAAGTTCTCCATATAGTTCTCTGCAATTCCATCAATATCAACTTCTACTTTACCAGTAAGAGCTGCATAAACAGCGAGTAGTGGAGTAGCAAGTGCTACGACAAGAACAAGAACAATGCACAATACTTTTTTTAGTATTTTCGGGTTCGTAAGTATAGAGACCGATATTTTTTTTAACGCGGCGGCAACGGTAGTACTCATTATCTACCACCCGATTTTCCAAAGAGTTTTGCCTTGTATTCAGGTGCGATTACTTGGAGAAGATATCTCTCGTTACCGCATCTGTACAAACAAGTACCACGTTCTGGGTATCTTATCAATTCAAACTCACTCGGCTCTATCTGGAGAGCTTCCATATATTCTTTGGGATTGATACTACCAGGGTTAAATAAGAACTGATGTGTAGGAATACTGAACATCGGTTTTGTGAATTCACGGATTGTAGGAATTAAGAAATCCTCAATATTCTGACTCGCAATGATAATTGCAGAATCCTTTTTACGAACTCGTTTCATTGCATTTCGGATATATTCAATAGCAGTCATATTTGTCAAGAAAAGGTAAAGCTCATCAATTGATGCAACTGTATTACCTACACCTAAAAGCTGATTGCTCATATATGAAAGAATGTTAAACAACATAGCATCCTTCAATCTCTTGTTCGTATCAAGCAAACCTTTAACACCGAAGCACAAGAAGGCATCATCTGTAATGTTGGTGTAGCCATTAAAATATTTTGATTCTGCACCTACGCACATTGAGTTGATACCAAGACAGATTTCCTGAAGTATTTCTTCTGTATAAAGACTTTTTTCTTCTTTGTCATATGCCTTAAATTCAGCATCGCAGAGATTGTACAAGTCCGTCATAATAGGATAGTCGGTTGCATTGAGTCTTGAAAAATCGGTTGTATCGGTAATACCAAAATTACCATAGAGTTTTCCGAGAAGAATTTCAAGAGTATCAATCTGTGCATCCGTGAAATCTTTATAGCTTCTGAAAAAATCTTTCAAGAAAGCAATGTGCTGACTGAGTCTTGTAACTCGTCTGAACGCTTCGGGATCTTCCTTGTCAAAGTCGCTATCGCTATATGACCACTCTTTTGGCTCAAGTATATTTATGATATACTCACCTGACATAAGGTCAATATAACAACCACCAAGAGATTCTACAATCTCTTGATATTCTTCTTCTGCATCAAGACAGACAATCCTCTTTCCAGACTCACGAATGTTAGTAAGCATAAGTTTCAAAAGGAAACTTTTACCCTGACCTGAGTTGCCGAGAATAAGAGCATTGGCATTGGTTTTGTCTTCAGCTCTGTGGTCGAAATCAACAAGGATATTTGTGCCGTATTTATCTCGTCCGATATAAATTCCGTGAGGATCAGTTTTACCTGAGAAGTTGAAGGGATAGAGATTGGCTACACTTGAGACAGGTAATACTCTTTCAAACTGTGTACCGAACATATTTGAACCCATAGGCATTACTGATAAGAAACCTTCTTTCTGTCTTAATGTAAGACGGTCAACGATAATTTTTGAACGGGTAAGCTCCATTGATATGTCACTCTGAAGTTCTTTGAGTGCTTCATAGCTTTTTGCTTTAAGTTCAATGTACACGGCACAATGAAGGAGGACTTCCTTGTTTTTTCTCATATTTGCGAGAAGGTCAACCACATCCTGTAAGTTACCTTCAGCTTCAACAGTTTCATTTACATCATTACCTGTGCTTTTGAGGGTGTTTCTTCTTGTTGCATTCTGAATGATTTTACGCTGCTCTGTATGGTCAACCAATCGATGATATATGCGAAGGGTTACACCATTTCTGTCTGCAAGCTGAGCGAGAATAGCCTGTTCTTCTGTTGTAGGAGGGTATTCTCTTATCGCCCATACACAACGGAAACTGTCACCAATAATATAGTGGTCGGAAAGAAATTTTATTGTACTTGGGCAGACACAGTCAAAGAAATCTTTGGTACGGATTTCTTCTTGCTGTTCTTCTGTTAATATTACTTCTTTCTTGTTTTTTTTCATCTTAAAACTCCTCTCTATCAAATCCTGAAAAACCGTCACTTAAATTGAAATGTTGCTGACCGTCAACATCGGGAAGTCTTTCACCATTAAATGATGAATCAAAGTAAAGGGCAATAAATCTTTTTATATCATCCTTGCCCATTCTCTGAACCTCGAATCCCTGTTCAGAAATTACTTTTTCTATGTTATTAAGCACAGTAAACACCTGTTCGGGTTTTGCATTTTTACATCTGCCGATTAACATAAACTGACGAGCTGTTGCCATTTCAGTTTGGATTTTATCAAGGAACACAATGTCCTTTTCGATAATTCTTCTGACCTTGTTTGATTCCTCTGCAAGTTTTCTTTCTTGCAGATATCTTTTGTTCTCATCAAAGCATTCACTTGCATCGGCGCACACAATTTCAATATCGGGAACTGACGATAAAACCATCATTAAGTGATATATCTTTGTTTCAATACTTGCTTTTGAAAGAACTGATATATTTGTGGGAGTAATGTTAAAAAATAAAAGCTCTCCATTTTTAGTGGAAAGCCCATACTTTGTAAAACTCTTTATTCCCAAAAGTTCCTGAACCGATACATCTTTTCTTTTTAATTTCATCGGCTGTTACCTCCATTCAAAGTATTGCTGGGTAGATAAAAGGTATCTACCTGCGTATTTTATAAAATCAAGAATTGTTATTTCATCAACTCTTATTGTAAGAAAGCCATAGCATAATGTTAAGGCAAAGGGAATTACGAATGTAAATCGCACCAAGAAAACTATAGATATGAGACCTGCAATTCCTAAAATGCAAAATTCTTTCAATCCCCAAAGCCATATATTAGCTGTAGCTTTTAAGTTCTGTGGATAAATATATGTTTTCATTTTACACCTCCAAATTATTTAAATGCTTTTACAATTGTTCTACCCACATTCACGGCAGTAGTTGATGCATGGAATACACTCATCATATTAACTCTTACTGAACTGTCGAGACCGAACTGTTGTGCAATTCGTGGAACTTCATTAGCTGCTAACATAATACCGAGACCTAATAACATACTTGTTTTGAATGTCATCAAACCAAGATACAGCAAAGTTGTCTGCATAAATGCAGTTAAACATAACGCAGCAATTTGTTTCATCCATTGATTGAAACCATCGGTATATCCTCTTGGTACAGAGAACATATATAAAGCACCGACAGTCATCTGAATGAGCAATATTCCACCTCGTTTAATGTTTTGGAAGAACACTTTAACAACGCAGTATGCAAAGGCAATAAGAGAAAGTAAACTAAACAAATTAATGCCCATAGTTCCTGTTGTCATATGGAAATATGTAGTTAATATGTCTGAACACAATTCTCCAATATCACGAGCCGCATTAGCACCTGCAAGCGAAGCCAAATCATGTGCGAATGTGTTTTGTAAAGTGATACATAATTTATACAACTCAACTGGGACAACACCGATTAACGAACAAGCAAAAAAACCCTTAAAGATATTGATTGCTGTGCTTTTGATGTTAGCCCTACCATTTTGATATTCAATTGCCGTATCGAATACGGCTACTACAACTCCGGCAACAAACAATGCCCATCCGAAGGTTGTAAAAAGAAGGATTACGGCTTTCACCCAATCCAAGTCAAATAATTCAGCGCCCATTGCTGTGATGTACGTAAAGAAGTCTGCTATTGCACCAAATACTATCTCATATATCCATTGGAGAAATGCTCCGAATATTGATTCTGCAATAGCTTCACCCATTGATGCAACTGTTTCGGAAACAGTACCACCTATGGCTTCGACTATGTCCGTCACCCAATCAAACAAAGGCTACACCTCCTATCAAAAAAAGAGCAAGACGAGAAAATCTCGTCTTGCTCTCATAAATCCGATGGATTTATTATTAAGATTTTTTTATTTTTTTGTTTTGCATACCTCACGGTATTTCCTGTGCCACTTGGAGAACCATCCCAAACTGCGATTACATAATCAGATTTATCAATCATATATTGATTTCGTTTTTGCATACAATCCGATGTATATTGTGTTTGTAGTAATGTTTCTTTGTCACACTCAAAAAGAATATTATAGTATCTATTCCTGAATGATTCTGACCACTTGGTTGATTGTGTTTCACACGGAATAGCCGCTTCTAATTTAATGTGTGGGTATGTTTTCTTCAATTCTAATACGATTTCAGCAGCATACATGTCTACGCCTAATGCCATACCCGAAATAAAGTAGTCTACATCGTATTTTGTTATAAGTGTTACTATTGACTTAAATAATAACGCTTTTAACTTTTTACACGACTCTTCTTCTTCATTAACCCCGAATGGTAAATTCTGTGGTCTGTGACCTGTAAAACAACATACACTCATATCTATACCTCTTCTGTGAATTAAAGGGATAGTTTCGCCCTTTTCTTCATAGTATATCATACTTTATGCAAAATTTGTCAAAATATGTCGATAAAAGAAAAACTGTGCCAAAAGACACAGTTTACTTTTTATATTGACTGACTAAAAGAGAGACTACCTCAAGAATTTTCGCTTTTTCATTGTTAGGTAATTTATCCAATTCTTCACTTATTGAGCTTTCTGTGTACTTAACGGATGCAGATACAACATCACAAAGAATTGCATCAGCAGATACTTCCAAAGTATTTAATAGTCCAACAAAAGCTTCAAGACGAGGAAATGAGTCACCTCGTTCTATTCTGGAAATATAATTTGAGTTTAAACCTACTTTTTCTGCGAGTTCCTCTTGAGTTAAACCTGCTTTTTCTCTATAAAGTTTAAAGCGTTGTCCAACTTTCTTTTCCAACGAGTACACCTCTTTCATATGCTATGCAGTTCATTCACAAACTAAACCGTTAATTCATAGTATATGGCAAAAAAGCCAAGTAAAACAGACACGCTAATGCACAGTCTATACCTTTTCGTGCTAATTATTTAAATTGCATGCCCATTGCATAGCTTTGGTCCTGAAACATCTCAACATATTCAAGGACAGTATCTGCAATTTTAGCTTTATCTGACTGAGATACTTTTGTGTACCACTCCGGTTTATTATAATCCCACATATAGGGTTCAATTTTATCTGAAAGTGAACTACAGAAATAACCGATAATATCAAAAAATTTGAAAAGCTGTTTATCAATTACACCATCATTAGAATTGATTATGGTTGACTGAATTGCAGTATATTTGCCTGCTGTTCCTGTTGTTACAAACTGGAGTTTACACAGCTTGTTTTCGTCAAGTCTTCCAAGCATCGTTTTGCCTGTAAATTTGAGATCTGACATAACTGTGTTATCGCCAAATAAGGTTCGCATTTCTTTTTCAAAAAAATCCATAGTTTACTCCTTATGAAAGAATTGTCCAGATGTAAAGAGGAGCTGTAAGTGTAAAGAGCAAACATGCGAAAAGAATTGCTGGAGCTGTAAACTCAAACTGACCGTGCTTTCTGTAATCGAAATAAGCTGTACCAAGCTTAACAAAGAAGAGGACAGCAAGGATTAAATCGACAGCAGGAAACACAACATTGTTTACAACATCCTTGATCTGACCCTGCGCTGCAGTCCATGTACCTTTGATTGCACCTGCAACGTCACCAGCCGCAAAGGCTGTGACTGTAAACACGGAGAGAATTACAGTTACTACTGCAATGCAAAGAAGAATTTTTTTAATGTTATTTTTCATCATTAACATCTCCTAACTTATTAAATATTTTGTTTTCTTTGATATACTTTATCGGTATTTTCAGATTCTCGCAGAAGCGAATTTCTGATTGCATACCTCTTGTGATTTCATCACCAAAAACCCATAATTCATCACAAAACCATAAAAGGCTTAACCCTGCTGTGACACCAAGTTCTCTTTCTCTTGGATCGTCATCATTAAGGCAGAGCGCATAAAAGTGTGGTACTACCGGAGCAGTACCACACTTAAGTGCATATTTAGCGTACAGTTTTGCTTTTTCAAGGTTTAAAGCAATGTTACCACCAAGAGGAGAACAGATATAAACCTTTTTAAGCATTGTTTCACCTCTTATCTGCGACCTACATACCAATCATCATATGCAGATTCAGATATCTCAATTGAGTTGGTGTTTGCTTTTCTTGTAATCATACCTGCAGGTGTCCAGCAATCGCTCTGAACTATACCGATAGTGTATTTGCCATCGGGATACCATAATGGTGTAAAGTGAACTTTACCGTATGAGCCATTGGTTCTGAATACCCATTTCAAGCCATCTTTACCAAGTGTTCTATATTCATTTTCAGTTGTTGAATACTTGTATTCGGGCAGGAGAGCCTTGCAATACTGTGCAGTTGTATATGCAGTATCATCGGGACGAGTATAGCCTGTAACAGCACTCATATTATTATTGAGAGCCATTGTAAGACCATAACCTGATTTCATTGTCCATGCACTACCATTTTTCTCTGCTGTTGAATCGGCAGTAGGAGTCAAGATAGCATTGTTGTTTGAAATACCGATAGCATAGTCAACCTTCGTATATGCACCGTTCTCATATTTCCATTCCCACCATGATGCTGCACCTGTTTTTGTTTCTAACTTTGAAGGAATAGAGAAGCCACGAGGAGCTTTCTTTTCAAAGTCAGTATCGGGTGTAGCAGATATGTTGGAAGGTGTAGTTTCGTATGATGTTATCTTCTTGTTATATGACAATCCAGCATCAACCACTTCGGCATGAATTGAGATATTCGCACCATTAAGACCTTCGGGAACTGTCCACTTGAAGTATATTAAGTTTTTGTTTTCGGCAGGTACTATTGCTTCATATATACTTATGGAATCAACAAGAGTCTGTCCTTTGTATATATTAAATTCAAGTGTGATATTGCTATTTGGTGTGTAGTTGATATCACATCTGTTGTTGAGCCAATAACTTGTGATTATATCTGTACCTTCTCTGTATGGAGCATTGGGAGCAATAGGAATTAACGATAACGGATGATTAACCTTACATACTAAAGTCTTTTCATTGTTATTACCGTTGGATTCATATTTTGTGTTTCCTCTGCCCATACCTTCGAGATATACGCCACCCCAGATATTAAAGCTACGGGTATTTGCAACTTTGAAGGTATATGCATTTACTCTTGCCTGTGATTTTGCAGGTATAGCGAATACACCGGGAATTTGTGATTTGTCATCCTTAAAGCCTTCAACAAAAATCTTGGTATCTGTGTTGTTTTTGTACACATACTGTACTGTAACTTTCTGTGATACTTCAAGATTGTTCGGGTCGAGAACTGCATTTGTATCTGCATCTATAAGGATAATTTCTGCTAATGCAACGTCAGCCTTTATAACAGGGATATCAATATTATTTGTTTCTGCTGTGTGTACTGTATCCTTTGCCCATGCAGACTCTAATTTAACACGCAACTTTGTTGTAAGAGGGATAGTATATTTATCAAGTCTGCTATTGGCTGTTACAGGGTTATTCTTGTTCATATGCACACTCTGTGATACATCGGGTTCTCCAACTGGAACTTTAGTCCAAGAAGAACCGTTCAAATAATTCATTGTACCTTTTAAGTTTTCAAGCGCAGTCCATGTGTTATCCATTTTATAATGGTAAGAGAATTCCACACGCTGACCTGCATAGATTTTACCACTTGTTGTATCACCTGCAGTTGCCACAACTGAACCATCATAACCATAAGCAGTTACACGATGTCTGTGGACAGTAGGTTCAACAGGAACATAGAATCTACGGATTGCACCTGCTTTTCTAACTGTACCATTTGCATCTACCCAGTCCATTTTTGCTTCAATTACAAAGCTATCTTTACTTGCATTAATTGTTTTATTTGCACCTGTAAACTGGACAGGGAAAAGAGCTGTACTTGCATCACTGCTACTCAATGTAACAATTCGTGTCTGCCATTCTTCAGATCCTGTTCTTACATACTGTTTTACTCGGATTTCTTCTGCTTCATAAGGGAACTGAATATTGAACCATACCGTATCATTCATTGACGGATAACCCTTTTTATATGTGTAATCATTAAAGGTTTCACCATCAGAAAAACCGTAATTAAAGTCGGAATTGCCCTTTTTACCTTCGTATACATGAACCATTCTTACATCAAGTGCAGGATTGTATTCC
>JAFOEP010000155.1 GCA_017380115.1 Clostridia bacterium
AACTACAGACAAAAAGGGTGTGCGAGAGATCGCACGCCCTTTGTAAACAACAACCTCATCAAGGTGCTTAACGAAACCGCTATCTCCATATCGAATCGTTTCGACGCTGATATCTCATTCGGTTCACAATCAAAATTCAGAATCGTAATGAACTCATTATGAGAAATAAGGTAAGAAAGCGAAAAAGCCTTGATTTAGCTGGTTTTTTACAAAAAAATCAGTATATCTAAATCGGTACAACTTACCAAAAAATCTCAGTTTCCCATTTGGGCGACTGAGATTTTTCTTGTTATGAATAAAATTTCAATTTGTGAATTCAGGGTTATGAGAACAAATGGTTATCAAACCCACAAATTGTAGCTGTATCAGCAACTATCCCCTTTTATATGACTACAAAATCAATTCTTTTCAATATTTATATTGTTTTCACTTTTACAATTGCCTGAACATTGATCTGAATATGGACAACCTATACACTTTTTCCCGTTTTTCTTCTCTTTAATAATATACGCCAATGCCAATCCTATAATCAAAGCAATTGCAATAATAGCAATAATTTCCACTGAATTCATACATAACTCCTATTATGACTTGCTGAACAATTCACATTCCATCTTTAATTCTTTATTTTTCCTAATTAAAAGTGAAGTAATAACAAAAGCAATAACAGCAACAACTATCCATCCTGCAACAGGCATCCATATTGTTCCGAAATTTCCACTCGTAAAGAGTGTTCCGAAAAAGTATACAAAAAAGCTAAGTGAATATCCAACGGCAAATTGAAGACCAATACCTGCCCATAACCATTTTCTGCTCTTGATTTCAGAGTTCATTGCACCAATCGCTGCAAAACAAGGCGGTGAGAAAAGATTAAACATTAAATATGCAAGAGCTGCAACCTTTGTGATTGCAAGAATACCTGCCACTTCGTCTCCTGCCCCATCCATAAGAGCAAATTCATCAGTATTAATAAGATTTTCGAGTCCTACAAAACAAACTGCAAGAGTACCAACAACATTTTCTTTTGCTATAAAGCCAGTGATTATTGCTGCTGCAAGTTGCCACGCAACAACACCGACAATCGGAGCAAATAAATATGCAAAAGGAGTTGATATTGTTGCCAGAATTGAATCACTTGCATTCATTGAAGGCTTCAGACTCCAGGTAAAAGATTGCATCAACTGAACTGCAAAATTACAAACAAGAATAATTGTACCTGCTTTTACAATATATGACCATCCACGCTGACACATTGAACGGAATGCTTTGCCAATACTGGGAACTTTATATTCAGGGAGTTCAATGATAAATAAAGATTTTTTGTTTTTGTTTCCTGTTAGTCTATTGATGAGAAGAGCACAAACAAGTATCAATGCTATACCAACAAAGTACATCATCGTTCCTACCCAACTTGCATCATCAAAAAATGCACCTGCAAAAAGCGCTATAACAGGAAGCTTTGCACCACAAGGCATAAACGGTGCGATCATTGCTGTTGCTCTACGCTCACGCTCATTTCTTATTGTACGACATGCCATAACTCCGGGTATAGCGCAACCTGTTCCGACAACAAACGGAATTACAGATTTGCCTGAAAGTCCAACTTTCTTGAATATCGGGTCAAGCACCACTGTTGCACGAGCCATATACCCACAATCTTCAAGAAGCGCAATAAGGAAATACATAACCATAACAAGTGGCAAGAAACCAACTACTGCACCAACACCACCAATAATACCATCAACAATAATCGAACTCAGAAGTGGGTTTGCATTTTCCAACAAGCCACTAATCCATTCACCAAACATTTCAATAAGTGTTACTAATCCTGGTATTACTGTTCCTGATTTCAATTCATATCCCTCTGCAATCCATACTCCAGGTCCTGCCTGAGATATCCAGAACACAGCAAACATCACAATTGCAAAAATCGGTATACCAAGCCACTTATTAGTCAGTATATCATCAATTTTATCGCCAAAATTTTTGTTCCTGGTAAATGTTTTTCTTATTTCAACATTTTTTACAATACCATTGACAAACTCAAAACGTTTTTTATCTGCTGATTCAACAGCAGCTTTATTTGTAATATCAATATCTTCTTGAACATAAGGGCTGTTTTGTCTTGTACCTGCAACAGAAAGAACAGCGTTAATAACATCAGTGATACCATGTGCAGATGAAGAAACAGTTTCTACAACAGGACAGCCAAGTTTAATTGAAAGTTCTTCGACTTTTATTTTATTGTCTTTTTTCTTGTTAATATCGGTTTTATTTAAAGCAATAACAACAGGAATACCAAGTTCTAAAAGCTGAGTTGTGAAAAACAGACTTCTGCTCAGATTTGTTGCATCAACAATGTTTATTATAACATCCGGATGCTCATTTTTTATATAGTCACTTGTTATGCTCTCGTCTGATGTGAACGGAGACATTGAATATGCACCGGGCAAATCAACTGCCACCAATTCCTCTGCCCCGTTATAAAGACTTTTTTTGATCAGATGTTCTTTTTTATCAACTGTAACACCTGCCCAATTGCCGACCCTCTCATTTCTTCCGGTCAAAGCATTGTACAGGGTCGTTTTACCGCTATTAGGATTGCCTGCCAGAGCAATTCTCATTTTTTGTTCCTCCTGATAATTTACGTTATATTTAAGAAAAATACAATTCAAATGATATGATCAATAAGTTTAATATTAATAACTATTGTTTAACAAATTCAGTTACCCAGTGCTAACTGTTAACTCAAAAATAAAATCAGCTGAACGCTGAATTTAATCTATATTTTTATTGCCTTTGCCAATTGTATATCAATATTATATCTTCCATCTTTAATCGAAACAACACATCCGCTTTTGCGACGTTTTATAACTGTAATAGGCTCACCACTATAACAGCCAAGAGAAAACAAGAATGAGTTGAGTTCTTCATCATCAGTATCAATAGAGGAGATTATATACTCTATTCCTTCCTCTGCATTAGTAAGATTCATAATATTGTACCTTCATTAAAAAATTTTGAAGTTAGCAGTCACTAACTCAAATAAGTATACTCCCTAAGTTTATCAATGTCAAGGCTTTTTAGGAAATATTTTTCCAAAAAATTTTATTTTTTATTTAATATTAAATAATCAGTCTGACATCGCCAACTTTTTTTTACCTTATATATTTATATATCATACAAACTATTTTTGTTTTGTTTATAGTTTTAATAAACAGCTAAAAAAGTAAACCCGACAGTAACAACGCCGAGCGTTGGTACTGTCGGGCAATTTATTTTAAATCAGAATAAAAAGAAGTTTGTTATTTTGTGGAAAATAATCTGATAAATTTCTCTGATTACAGATCTGAGCTGTTCAAACAAGAAATTAATGTTTAAAAATTTTCATTTAATTTGTTAGAAACATTATAAATTATTTGTAAGCAATAGCCAAATAATTATAAATACAAATAAGAGATTTCATCAAAAAATCATCATCGTCATCAGGAGCCATCGGCCACTGATTGTCCATGAAGTCATCAAACGAAGTCCATTCAATCCCTACACCCTCTATACATTCATCTGTTTCATCATAAGC
>JAFOEP010000156.1 GCA_017380115.1 Clostridia bacterium
AACAGGTACGCATATTACGTCACCGCCCCATTCTTCCGGAACAACTTCATATTCTGTCAACTGTTGCATAACTCTGTCAGGAGATGCTTCAGGTTTATCCATTTTGTTTATGGCTACTATCATGCTGACTCCGGCAGCTTTTGCGTGGTTAATTGCTTCAACTGTCTGCGGCATAATACCGTCATCAGCAGCAACAACAAGCACTGCAATATCAGTTGCCATAGCACCTCTTGCTCTCATTGACGTGAAAGCTGCGTGGCCGGGAGTATCAAGGAATGTGATTTTGTCCCCGTTGATGTCTACCATATAAGCACCGATGTGCTGTGTTATACCACCGGCTTCTGTGTCTGTAACAGATGTATTTCTGATTGTATCAAGAACTGATGTTTTACCGTGGTCAACGTGTCCCATAACAACAACGATCGGACATCTCGGTTCAAGATTTGCTTCGTCGTCTTCGCTGTCGTCAATAATACGTTCTTCGATAGTAACAACAATTTCTTTTTCAACTTTTGCACCAAGTTCAGTTGCAACAATTTCAGCCGTATCATAATCAATCGTCTGATTAACAGTTGCCATTACGCCAAAAGCAAACAATTTTTTGATTACTTCTGCAGCAGTCATCTTAAGCTTTGCAGCAAGATCTGAAACTGTGATTTCCTCAGGAACTTTAATGAGCATCTGAGGTCTTTTAGCTCTTTCTGCTGCAATTCTTTTAAGTCTGTCAGCTTCTGTTTCTTTGCGTTTTGATCTCATACCCTGGCGATTATATTGCTGGGATTTCTGTCTGAGCTTCTGTTTTGTGGAAACATTGTCTTTCTGATGCTGTCTGTTTCCGGAAGCCATATTTTCGTATCTCTCGTTATATTTGTCGAGGTCAACGTCATCTGCTCTTGTATTGATTGTTCTGACTTCACCCTTTGTTCTTGATTGAGTGAAATGTTCAGTTTCTTTTTTCTTTTGTTCTTTTGGTTTTTCGCTGACTGTTTCTTTTTCAACCTTTTTCTTTTCTTGTTTAGGTTCTTCTTTCTTTGTTTCAGAAACAGGACTTTCTTTCTTTTCTTCTTTAACAACTTCCGATTTTTTGTTCTCTGATTTCTCCAAAGCTTCGGCAAAATATTTGTCAAAGCTCTCAACGGAATTTTCCTGAGTCAAAACCTCAAAAATGATATCAAGTTCTTTGTCCTCAAGAGCAGTTGTTGCTTTTTTCTTGGGGCCGTCAATGTATTTTGCAAGAAGATCAACTATGTCTTTGTTCTGTTTGTCAAAATCTTTTGCAACATCGCTTAATTTATATTTAATGACCATTATGTTACCTCCCCCGAATATTTAGTTCAGATTTTTCTTTAATAGTTTAGTGAAACCTTCGTCGTTTACTGTTATCACACCGGCTCTTACACCAATTATATTTTGCAATTCATCCATATTTATCGGTAAAATAATAATTTCAATATTTCTACCGTCATATCTGGAAGTTTTTTCAAACTCATTTTTAAGTCTTTGAGAAGCATCAGATGTAAGTAATATCAATTTTGCTTTATTATGTTTAATTGCTTCAAAAGCGGCATCGTGTCCCCAGCTAATGAAACCGGCTTTTCTGCAAAGCCCCAGATTATTACAAAAATTCTGATTCACTATTTTTCAAGCTCCTGTTGCATTTTTTCATAAACTTCAATTGGAATAACACAAGAAAAAGCTTTCTCAAAGCGTTTTGCTTTCACAGCCGCTTTATAGCAATCAACATTGTGACAAATGTATGCGCCTTTTCCCGGCTTTTTACCTGTCAGATCAAGAGAAATTTCATTTTCAGGGCTTCTTACAACCCTGATAAGTTCTCTTTTTTCTTTCATTTCATTGCAACCTATACATTTTCTCATAGGAATTTTTTTAGCAGCCATTTTTTCACTCCCAATAAATCACAAATTATTCAGCTTCTCTTGATACTCCGCTTTCTGCCTGAATATCAATTTTCCAGCCTGTAAGTTTTGCTGCAAGTCTTGCATTTTGACCTTTGTTACCAATTGCAAGTGACAATTGCATATCAGGAACAATAACGTGACATGATTTTTCATTTTCGCTGTCAACTGTTACTGACAAAACATCTGATGGTGCCAATGCAGCACTGATAAATTCAGCAGGATCTTCGCTGTATTTAATAATATCAATTTTTTCACCGTTGAGGGATTCAACAATTTTTTCAACTCTTGTTCCTCTTGGTCCGATACAAGCTCCGACAGGATCAACATTCTCATCAGAACTGTAAACAGCAATTTTTGTTCTTGAACCTGCTTCTCTTGAAACAGATTTAATTTCAACTATTCCGTCATAAATTTCAGGAACCTCAGTTTCAAAGAGTCTTCTGACAAGACCAGGATGAGTTCTTGAAATCATTACTTTCGGACCACCTTTATCGCTGACTCTTACATCAACAATAAACACTTTGATCATATCGCCTTCTTTTAAAACTTCACCCGGCACTTGTTCACTCTTCGGAAGCATAGCCTCGGATTTGCCGATTTCAAGAATTGCGTTTCCTGTTTCAGGGTTGATTCTGTAAACTTTTGCAGAAACGAGTTCCTGATAACGTTTCTGGAATTCTTCCATTATTTGTCCTCTTTCGGCTTCACGGATACCCTGACGAATAACATGTTTTGCTGTCTGAGCCGCTACACGGCTGAATTCTTTTGACTGCATTTCAATTTCTATGATATCTCCTGCAATAGCGTTTGACTGATATCTTTGTGCTTCTTCAACAGTCATATCTGTATCAGGGTCTTCAATTTCTTCAACAACGTTCTTTCTCAGCCATACTCTCATTGTTTCAGCTTCCGGATTAATTTCGCAAAAAACAACTTCTTTTTTATTATAGTCGTTTCTCAAAGCAACAATAAGAGCCTGTTGAATTCTTTCGCAAAGCAAGTTTGCAGGTACACCTTTTTCTTTTTCGAGAAGTTTTACAGCTTCAAAAAATTCATTATTCATTTTTTAATCAATCCTTTCAAGTTTAATCTTCAAAATCATCTAATTTTATCCACGCAGTTTCTTTTTTGTCAAAAGTTTTTTCGCTTTCGTCTTCAAGAACAACTGTAATTATTCCGTTTTCATAGTGCTTTAAAACAGCATGGTTAAATTCTTTTTGTTTGTTTTCATCCGGTCTTATAAGACGGATATTAATTTTTCTGCCCATCATTTTTTCAAAATGAATATCTCTTTTAAGTTCTCTTTCAATTCCGGGAGAACTGACTTCCAGGCAATAGCTCTGATCTATCGGATCAGCTTCATCAAGTGGATCATTGAGCGCGTGAGACATATCTACGCAATCGTTAATTCCGACTCCACCTTCCTTGTCAATAAAAACTCTCAGATACCACGATGCTCCTTCTTTGACGAATCTTACATCCCAGAGCGTCAATCCAAGCTCTTTGGCTATCGGTTCAGCTATATCCCATACTATGGATACCGTGTTCCCTTTTGAAGCCATTTTCACACCTCCGTTTTAATTATTAAGTGCTTTCAACAACACAAAAGAGCGGGCAGAACCCACTCTTTTGTCAATAGCATAATCTAACAATAATTATTTTATCACACTTTTTTTAAAATATCAAGTGTTTTTTAAAATTTATTCAACAGTTACCGATTTTGCAAGATTTTTCGGTTTGTCAATGTCGCAACCGTTGTTTTTGGCAATATAATAAGCAAAAATCTGCATTGCAACAACTTCAAGCATTGTTGAAAATTCGTCAATGACATCTTCCAGAACAATCTTTTCATAGCCTTGTTGAATCTTGTCTTCGTCTTTTTCAGAAACAACGCAAACAACATCAGCGCCTCTTGCAACAACTTCTTCTGCGTTTGACCATGCTTTGTCAAACAATTTTTTGTTGGCACAGAATGAAATAACAGGAGTGCCTTTGTCTATCAAAGCAATTGTTCCGTGTTTCAATTCGCCCGATGCATATGCATCAGAATTGATGTAGCTGATTTCTTTAACTTTCAAAGAAGCTTCCATTGCAGCTGCATAGTCAGTATTTCTTCCGATAAAGAAGAAATTGTTTGCTCCTTTGTATTTTTCAGAAAATGCTTCAATAGTTTTTGTGTCGCTAAGAAGTCTTTCAATTTTAGCAGGTAACATTTCAAGTTCACTGCAATATTTTGCAATTTCTTCTTCACTTACAGTGCCTTTGCTCTGTGCAAAATAAAGAGCAAACAAATAGAACATCATAAGCTGTGTTGCATAACCTTTTGTTGTTGCAACAGCAATTTCCGGACCTGCTTTTGTATAAAGAACGCAGTCGCTTTCACGATATATTGTGCTTCCGACAACATTGACAATACCAATAACCGGTGCTCCCTGTTCCTTGGCCATTCTCAAAGCTGCGATTGAGTCTGCTGTTTCACCGCTCTGGCTGATAATTATAACAGGTGTTCTTTCGTTAAGGATAGGATCTCTGTATCTGAATTCAGATGCGATATCAGTCTCAACGTTTACTCTGCACAATTTTTCAATAACATATTTTCCTGCAATTGAAGTGTGATATGCTGAACCACAAGCAACTGCATAAATTTTTTCGCAATTGTCAAGAACGTCAGCAATTTTGTCGAGTTCCGGAACAACAACTTTATTATCTTTAACATAATCGTTGTAAAGCCCCCTGAGTTTCTCAGGCTGTTCATTCATTTCTTTAAGCATGAAATGATCGTAGCCGTTTTTCATAACAGCTGAAACGTCAAGGTCTGTAACGATAAAGTCAGTTTCTTTTTCGTTCAATTCTTTATCATATAAAGTAATGGAATCTGCTTTAAGCTCTGCAATATCTCCATCGTCCAAAGTGATGTATGTTTTTGTATAGTCGAGAATTGCAGAAATATCAGAGGCAATGAAATTTTCACCCTCTCCTTTTGCAACGATAAGAGGACTCGATTTTCTTGCTGCAATAATTTTGTCAGGATAATCTTCGCAAATGATACCAAGTGCATAAGAACCTGCAAGTTCGTTGACAACCTTGCTCACTGTTTTGAGCAAATCTCCGTCATAATAATATGCAAGAAGCTGGGGAACAACTTCTGTATCTGTATCAGATGTAAATTTAACACCTTTTTCACGAAGCTGTCTTTTTATAACATCGTAGTTTTCAATAATTCCATTATGTACTACAACAAATTTTCCGTTTTCGCTTGTATGAGGATGGCAGTTTCTCTCATTAGGTTCACCGTGAGTTGCCCAACGAGTATGACCAATTCCCACGAAACCTGAAACATCGCTGTTTTCAATCTTGTTCTTTAAGTTTGCAAGTTTTCCTTCCGATTTTGCAACTTTAATTTTATCATCATTAAAAATTGCGATTCCGGCTGAATCATAACCTCTGTATTCAAGTCTTGCAAGTCCGTTTAGAAGAACAGGTGTTGCCTGATTATATCCAATATAACCAACTATTCCACACATAATACTTAACCTCGTTTTCATAACGTTATTATTTTAGATATGCCTTTAACTCAATAATGATATCAAAAATAGTTTAATTTGTCAATATTTTAAAAATTTCCAATTTTTTTCAAAAAACGTCTTTCACTTATTGGAACAAAAAATCTATTATAATATTTCTTACAGAAAATCTTCTTTGCTTTTGTGTTCCCCGACATTGATGACGGTTCAGTTTTGATTGCAATACGTTTTGAGTCAGGTCCGTAAAACGTCGTGACATATACACTTCCGAACATTGAATCATACGTCTGATACTCTGAAACATACTGAAGCTTTTTGTCTTTAAAGGAATAAACTTTCCCGATTTTTTTGCCTGTCAGTTTCATTGTTTTATCGTTGAAAAAAGCACATCTGCAATTCTGGGACAAATAATACCCTTTTATGAATTTGCCGTTATCTTTTCTTGTGACTTTTATAATCTTTTCGTCTGTGTATTTATTGTCGTAGTAATCTCTGACGCTTATATAGTTTTTGTTGTTTTCATCACTACTGACAACTTCAATTGTGTCACTCAGAACATAATTTTCAAAATCAACCTCTGAAAAATCATAAATCAGGTTTTCAGGCAACAGTATTTCAGTTTTATATTCTGAATTCAACAATGCAAACAATGCCGTTATCGGATTGTAAAAAGTAATCAGACCAATAGGTATCAGAAACATTAACGCACAAACTATACTTAACGCCAGAACAATATTCAGATTCGCTCTGATTTTCTCTTTCATAAAAATCACCCACCAATAAATTATATTGATGGGTGAATATTCTTATTCGCTCTGTGTCAAACTGTCAGGAATTATTGACAAAATTACGTCAACCGGTAAATCTGCCGACACTTCCGGATAATTTTCAAGATAGAAATGAACGTTGGTGCTTCCCTTTTTCAAGCCTATCAGATTAACCGTCATTCCGTCAAGCTTAATGAAATAGTTGACTAAATTCCCAAGCACATTGACTTGTACAATTCCTTTGTCTTCAACTTCATAACAGATTTTTCCTGCATCTTCCGGAATATTTTCAAGTATAAGTGTTACATTTTCACTTTGTGCAACAGTTGCAAATTCATTTCCTGAATCAGTAACTATTTTTATTGACATTTCTCCGGCAGTAGTGCTTTCTTCGGTAGTTGCTTCAGTTGTTTTTTCGGTTGTCGGGGGACTCGTCGTTGTAATCTCAGTGCTTTCAGTCGTGTCTGCAAGAGTTGTCTGACTTTCAGCAGATGTCTGCCTGTTTTTCATTTCCGTCAGAACGGCCGCTATTATTGCAACAGAAACAAGCACGGCAACCAACGCAATCCATACGCCGTATTTTTTGACACCTTCATCGTGTTCGTTTTCCATAGGATATTTAAACTGTTGATTGTTGTTTCTTTTTGCCATTTCATCATAATATGAATTATGTCTGTTTTCAAGACCTGAAAGACCTCTTTTGAAGCTTTGCATTGTTCTTGTACGATATTTGCTGTCAACGCAAAGCGCGTTCATAATTGCTTCGTTAGCATAGTCGGGCAATCTTACTCCCAACTCTTTTGGCGACTTCAGTGTGTCGTTGTTTACTCTTTCGATTGAATCAATCGGTCTGATACCGGTTATCATTCTGTATAAAGTCGCTGCCACTGCGTAAACGTCTGTCCAGGTTCCTTGTTCGGAACGTGTTGAATATTGTTCAACGGGTGCATAACCGTGTTTTAAAACTATTGTATATGTTTTTTCATTCTGGTTTGCAGCAAATTTAGCTGAACCAAAATCAAGTATTTTAATTTTTCCGTCGTTGCAAAGAAAAATATTTTCAGGTGAAATGTCTCTGTGAATAAGTTGTTGTTCGTGTACCTTCCCAAGAGAATTTATAACAGGGAAAATAATATTTATGGCTTTTTCAAAAGCCAACTGACCTTCATCATTGAGAAGCTGTTTTAATGTCATACCGTCAAGATATTCCATTATTATATATGCTGTATTGTTTGCTTCAAAACAGTCGTATACATCAGTCACATTTTCAACATCGTCAAGCCTTGCAAGACAGCGGGATTCCTGAATTGCTTTTTTTCTTCCGTTCTCAAATTGTTTGGCCATTTTCGGGTCAGTCAATTTCACAGAAGCTCCGTCCCTGCCCCTTGTCACAAAAGATGACGGGAAATATTCTTTTATTGCAACTGTTTTTTTGAGCATGGAATCCCAGGCTATATAAGTGATTCCAAACCCTCCGATACCAAGAGCTTTACCAATTATGTAGCGTCCTTCCAAGACAAATTCAATTTTAAGATATCTTTCGTCTTCTTGTTGAGTGCCTTTGACATATCCGCAATAAGGACAGAATCTGTGGTCTTCATTTATTGCTCTCATACATCCCGGACAACGTAACATACCGTAGCCTCCTATTATTACACCATTTTTTCAACATCAAAAACTTTGTCAAATTCTTCTGATGACAAAAATCCAAGCGAAACACATGCTTCTTTCAAAGATATATTCTCGTTATATGCTTTTTTTGCAACCTTTGCAGAATTTTCATATCCGATATACGGATTCAGCGCTGTAACAAGCATAAGAGAATTGTCAAGATAATTTTTGCATTTTTCTCTGTTTGCAGTAATTCCCGAAGCACAGTTTTTGTCAAAAGAAACTATTGCGTCACTTAACAATCTTACAGATTGCAGGAAATTATATGCACAAACAGGCATATAAACATTCAATTCAAAATTGCCCTGTGATGCAGCTATTCCTACCGCAGCGTCATTGCCCATAACCTGAACTGCAACCATCGTCAACGCTTCACATTGAGTCGGATTGACTTTTCCGGGCATAATCGAACTTCCCGGTTCATTTTCAGGGATTTTTAATTC
Organism: Clostridia bacterium; assembly: GCA_017380115.1. Taxonomy (GTDB): domain Bacteria; phylum Bacillota; class Clostridia; order Oscillospirales; family Acutalibacteraceae; genus SIG575. The sequence continues at coordinate 8,325 of JAFOEP010000156.1, forward strand.
TCCGAGACCACATCTCGGTCCACTTGCAAGAAATCTGACATCGTTTGCAATTTTCATCAGGTTTGCTGCAAGAGCCTTCAATGCACCGTGAGCAAAAACTATATCGTCTTTTGAAGTCAGAGCGTGGAATTTATTTTCTGCGCTGACATATTTTCTTCCCGTAATTTCACTGACAGCCTTAGCAACTTCTTCTCCGAAGCCCTCCGGTGCGTTAATTCCCGTACCTACTGCTGTTCCTCCGAGAGCAAGCTCGCTCAATCCTTCAAGGCTTTTATTTATCATTTCTTCGGATTTTTCAAGCATATTTCTCCAACCGCTTATCTCCTGAGACAGTCTTATCGGAGTGGCGTCCTGAAGGTGTGTTCTTCCAATCTTAATAACATCCTCGTTCTCTTTTTCAAGTCTTAAAAATGTTTGTTTCAGTCTTTCAATTGCAGGTAAAAGATTTTTCTCAATTTCTGTAACAGCGGCAATATGCATTGCTGTCGGATAAGTGTCGTTTGAGCTTTGAGATTTGTTTATGTCATCATTCGGGTGAAACAATTTTTTGTTTGCGATTTCATTTCCCCTGTTTGCAACGACTTCATTGACGTTCATATTTGATTGTGTACCGCTTCCTGTCTGCCAGACGACAAGAGGAAAATGTTCATCAAGCAAACCTTCAATCACTTCGTCACAAACCTTGCTGATTATTTCGGTTTTTTCTTCGTCAATTTTTCCGAGTCTGCAATTTGCAATTGCAGCTGCTTTTTTAAGCACACCAAATGCATGGATTATCTCAATCGGCATTTTTTCAGTACCGATTTTAAAATTCATAAAACTTCTCTGTGTCTGTGCTGCCCAATATTTGTCTGACGGCACCTGTATTTCTCCCATAGAATCGTGTTCTGTTCTGAATGTCATAAAACTACCTCTTATTCAAATTACTCTTATTTTCAGTATAACATATCCCTGCAACAAATTCAATGAGGGAAAAAATTATTTTTATAATTTCTGAAAATCAAAAAGCAGTTACGAAAAACGCAACTGCTTTAAATTAATTGTTATCTTTGTCTCTTAAAACATAAATTGGTCTGTGTTTTGATTCTGTATAAGTTTTGCTGAGATAAACAGACACAATTGATAGCGCAAACAGCACTACCGAGCTCATCAACAAAATCAGAAAAATAACAAGTGAAGTTTCACTGAAATGTCCTTGTGTCAATCTTACAATCAGATAAGATACTGACGCAATAAATGACATAATCGAAAGCCAGATTGGTATTTTCAGAAGTCTTGTTGAAAATGATACTATTCCGTCAAACGCATATTTGAACAACGATGACATTGTCCACTTTGTTTCTCCTGCGTTTCTTTTTCGGGCAGTATATGGAATAAATTTTGTATGAAATCCTGTCCACGCAAAAATTCCCTTTGAAAATCTGACGCCCTCTTTCATGGATAATATCGCATTTATCATATTGCGACGCATAACCCTGAAATCACTTGCGTCTGACACAAAATTAACTTCCGTCATTTTGTTGATAAGTTTATAAAACGTTTTTTTTAAAAAGCCTGTAAATGAGCCTTCTATTCTTTTTTCCTGATAAGCTGTCACGCAGTCTGTATCAGGGTTGTCCATCAGAATTTTCAGCATCTTTAAAGCAACTTCCGGTGGTTGTTGCAAGTCCCCGTCAATAATGACCGCAAAATCTCCGTGACAATGTTCAAGTCCTGCAAATATTGCTGATTCTTTTCCAAAATTCCTTGAAAAATCAAGAAAAAGTATTTTTGAAGAACTTGTTTTTATAAGATTTTTAATTTCCTTTGCCGTGCCATCGTAACTTCCGTCATTGACGAATACCATTTCATATTCAAAATCGCATGAACAAAAAGTTTTTTCGATTTCATCATGCATCGGTTTTATGTTTTTCTCTTCATTATAGCAAGGAATAATAAGGGAAAAAACCAATTATATCAACTCCCTGATTTTGCCGGAATTACCACACAAAGTTAGTGATAGTCTCTGTGCTGACAATTTCTTTTGCAGAAATATCTCCAAGAAGTGCGACGTTGAGCTTCAGGTCTGCGGTAGCTGAAAATGTCACTTTGGAAAGCTTTCCTGATTTTGAATCTACCTCAGCCTGGATATATCCGTTGTAATAATGCATATCAACTGATTTAATAAGCGATGATTTGGCTTTGACATCATTAGCGTCCATAACAGACATACATCTTCCGTAATGGCTTGTATCGCCTTTTGTCGGATTATCTTCTTCACCAAGTTTAATGGTTATTATGTATTTTGAGCCTGACTGTTTAAGAGTAGCTGTGCTGACATCTTTTTCAGTCAGTTTGCTTGACCATGAATATCCACTTGCAGGGAAAGAATTGTTTGAGCTTTCACCTTTTTTGACTGTTGAAGTTTCATTTGCTTTTGCAAGGCTTGTCAACCAGCTCGGCAAATCTCCGACGTCACCCTTGATATCCATAACATAATGTTTATTGTATCCGGGTTTGTCAGATTTAACCCTATTAAGCGCAGCATTACAATAAGCTATAATCTGTGCCTTTGTTGACGGCACTTTTGATGCACTTGTTGAGGAACTGCCTGACGAAGAAGATGATGAAGATAAAGAACTGCTTGACAGAGAAGATGATGAAGCATTGTCTTCAATAACATCAATGGCTTCTTCCACAGCGTCGTCAATAATTACAATTTCGTCATCAACCTGATTTACAACACCTGCATTAAGGTTTTTGTTTTCAAGAATTCTTATAATTGTATCAAGTTTACGCTGAATTGCCATTATGTTGTTTTCACCAACAGGCTCGCCCCCGTAATATGTTACAATATTGTTGAGTTTTATTGAAATATCCTGAATTTTCTGGTTTGTTTCATCGAGCCATTTCTTTTCTTTGTTTGCGTTGATGATTCCCGAAACCAGACCAAATACAAGAACAACACAGAGAATAATTGCAATTATTCTCACAAATATTCTGAGTTTCTTGTTTTTTATATGTAATTTTTCCTTCAGATGCTGGAAAATTTCTTTTGCGTTATTATATTTTTTTGCAGGAAGAATTTCAGCAGGAAGAATGCCCCATTTAACGCCTTTTTTGTTGACTTTTCTCTGCTTTCTGTCAATCTTTCTCTGCTTTTTATCAAACTTTTTCTGTTTGTGTTTTGTGATTTTTTTAGCTTTTTCCTTTTTCTTGTCAAGCTTATTTTGTTTTTTGTCAACTTTTCTCTGTTTTTTGTCAAATTTCTTTTGCTTATTTTTAAGCTTTCTTTGTTTTTTCTTAGAAACTTTAACTTCTGTTGTTTCAAAAGTTGCAGTCAATTCTTTTTCATCAGATTTCATCGTAAAAACCTCCGTGTACATTACTACAAATAATATAATATATTAATTACGTCAATTTGTCAAATAGAAAATACAATATTTTAAATTTTTGTACAATATTTTTATTTTAAAAACAATTCACTAATAAATACTGCTACACATGCAACTGACGACACCGTAAACAAGCTT
>JAFOEP010000157.1 GCA_017380115.1 Clostridia bacterium
GATCTTCATATTCGTGATAAAAACTCGTAACAGGAGCAAAAATATCATCAGTCGGATTTTCTCCGTTAATAAAAAGCTTAAAAAATCCAAGTCCGCATATTGTTATTTTTGTTTTGGCACCTTTTTTTGAGTTGAATGTTCCTCGAAAGCACGGAGAAAGGCAGTCTGAACTTGCCTTGACAAACTTTGCTTCTCCAAAAATTTCTTGTTGAGTCATATTGGCCTCCATATGATAAATGTTCTATAAATTATACATTTTATGATAATTTTAGTCAAGTTAAAATATATTTCTTTTTCTATTGACAATTTTTGGCAATTATGGTATATTATAGTAAAATATAACGTTGATAATATTTGGGGGTAAAAAAATGGAAACATTAGGATACGTTAGAAAGATAGATGAACTCGGTCGTCTTGTTATTCCGATTGAAATCAGAAGAAAATTTGACATTGACCATCCAAACGATTCCGTAGAATTTTTCTCTGACGGCAATTCAATTATTATTAAAAAATATTCACAGAGTTGTATTTTCTGCGACAGCAACAAAGAAACAGTTGAACTTGCAAAAAAGAGAGTCTGCAAAGATTGTATTAAATTGCTTGGTAATTTGTCTGAATTATAAAACAAAACTTTCGCCCTGAGGAATCAAAAATTCCAATAGGGCGATTTTTTTATGGCAATATTATTTTGTTTTGTATTTCAATTATATAATCTTTTTCTTTTAATTTCTTTGCAAGGTCAACAGAATCCGTCGGCAAGGATTTAAACCTCATTGAAGCAAGTCCTTCATGAGTATCGTGGTGAAAATCTGTTCCTGCAATATTAATTTTCCCGCTTTCATCTGCCAATTTCACTGCAAAAGCAAATTTTGGATTGTGACCCGGATGAAGATTGAAACCCTCATATCCGTCAAGCAAATCAGACGGCATCGGAGTCATATTTTCTCTGAACGGGTGTGCCTGAATAATTACCTGATAATCTTTCTTATATTCTTTGACAAACTCTTCAAGAGAAAGCTCCATTTTGTCGTAACATTCAATCAGGTCTTCTTTTGTGACACCATATAAAAGATAATCGTTGAATGGATTTTCTTTGTGAAACCTCAATTCAGCTGCGAGATAAACTTTTATTGAAAGTTTTTCGCCTTCTTTTACAGCCCTGTCAAAATTGTCGAAAAACATTTCTAAATACTGTTGTTTTGTCAGGTCATAATAACCACCAAGAAAATGATTTGTAATTGTGACTGCATGATAGCCGACTTTTTTATATTTCTGTATAACTTCTTCGGGCGTAAAATCAGCGCATTTACTTGCAGGACTTGTATGAGCATGCATTTCAATTCTGAAAGGAAATTCTTCTTTCAGAATTTTTTCATATTTTTCGTAACTTTTCATTAGTCAATCTCCATTTATATTATTCGCTATATATTATATTCCCAAATATTATAAATTTCAATAAAAATGTTGATTAAAATTTAATGTTGTGATAAAATAACTAATGTTTTTATAGTAGACAGAGAGGAATTTAAAAAGTGAAATTGAAAGAAAATAAAATGGGCGTTATGCCGGTTACAAAATTGGTAATAACAATGTCGCTTCCGATCATAGCATCTATGCTTATTCAGGCGTTATACAACATTGTTGACAGTATGTTTGTTGCAAAACTTAACGAAAACGCATTGACCGCTGTGTCACTTGCATTTCCGATTCAGAATCTTATGATTGCTGTTGCATCAGGCACTGCCGTCGGTGTCAATGCGTTGCTTTCGAGGAGTCTTGGAGAAAAAAATTACGACAAAGTAAATAAAATTGCAGTAAACGGTATTGTTTTAGCGTTTGTTGGTTATTTATTGTTCCTGATATTTGGTATTTTTGCATCAGAAATATTTTTCAGAAGTCAGACAGACAATCCCGAAATCATTCAGGGAGGTACAAGCTATCTGAGAATTTGTTGCATACTTTCTTTCGGTGTTTTCGGACAGATTATGTTTGAAAGATTGATGCAGTCAACGGGCAAAACGGTTTATTCTATGATCACTCAGAGCCTTGGCGCAATTATTAACATCATTCTTGACCCGATATTTATTTTTGGTTACGGACCTTTCCCGGAAATGGGAATTGCCGGTGCTGCTTACGCAACAGTTGTCGGTCAGATTATTGCACTTATTTTTGCGATTATTCTCAACAACAAATTTAACACAGAAATAAAAATATCTTTTAAAAAATATAAACCGGATTTCAAAATAATCGGCAGAATATATTATATTGGCATACCGTCAATCATTATGGTTTCTATCGGTTCAATTATGACATATTCACTCAACAAAATTCTCATTTCTTTCACATCAACTGCCGCCGCAGTTTTCGGAGTATATTTCAAGCTTCAGAGTTTTGTTTTTATGCCGATTTTTGGCATCAACAACGGTGTCATTCCAATAATAGCTTTCAACTACGGCGCAAGAAACAGAAAGCGTATGATTAAAACGATAAAAGTTGCACTTGTCTTTGCCGTTTCGATTATGGCTATGGGATTTGCCACAATGCAGCTATTCCCCGAAAAGCTTCTGAAAATATTTTCTGCGTCGGAAAATATGCTTTCAATAGGAGTTCCTGCATTGAAAACAATCAGCTTATGTTTTATTTTTGCAGGTATTTGTATCATTCTTATTTCAGTTTTCCAATCTCTCGGAAAAAGTATTTTTTCAATGATCGTCTCAATCTGCCGACAGCTTGTTGTTCTTCTCCCCGTTGCATACCTTTTTTCGCTGACAGGCAAAGTTTCAAACATCTGGTTTGCATTTCCGATTGCTGAAATTGTTTCACTTCTTATGATTATAATTGGTTTTGCATTCATTTATAAAAAAGAAATCAAAAATATTCCAGACGGTGCAGATTGCTGAAAAGCTCTGTTGTTCTGAATTATAAAAATATAATTATTATCCTTAAAATTAAAAAAACAGCAGAAGAATCTATATTGTTCTTCTGCTGTTTTGATTTTATTTATTGTTTCTGTTCTGGTCAAGAAGTGCCTTAACTTTGATCGGCAGACCATAAAGATTGATAAATCCTGCGGAATCGTTCTGGTCATATACTTCGTCAGCGTCAAATGTTGCAAATTCTTCGCTGTAAAGTGAATATGGAGATGTGGTTCCTGCATTAATAATGTTGCCTTTGTAAAGCTTAAATTTAACTTCACCTGTAACAGTTTCCTGTGTTTTGTCAACAAATGCCTGAAGTGCTTCACGAAGTGGTGTAAACCATTTTCCGAAATATACCAAATCAGCATATTGCTGAGCAATAAGTGCTTTATAATGCTGTGTATCTCTGTCAAGACAAAGTGTTTCAAGAACCTGATGTGCTCTGTAAAGAATTGTTCCACCCGGTGTTTCATAAACGCCTCTGGATTTCATTCCTACAAGACGGTTTTCAACAAGGTCACAAAGTCCGATACCGTTTCTTCCACCGACTTCATTAAGTTTTTCAACAATCTGTGTCGGATTCATCTTAACGCCGTCAATTGCAACTGCTTCACCTTTTTCAAATGAAATTGTGATATATTCAGGTTTGTCAGGTGCCATTTCAGGTGATACTCCGAGTTCAAGGAATCCCGGTTCATTATATTTTGGCTCATTTGCAGGGTCTTCAAGGTCAAGTCCTTCATGTGACAAATGCCAGATGTTTTTATCTTTTGAATAGTTTGTCTCTCTGTTGATTTTAAGAGGAATACC
>JAFOEP010000158.1 GCA_017380115.1 Clostridia bacterium
CAAGGTCGGGATTGACATCTGACATAAGAAGATAGTCTCCGGCATAATAAGAGCTTATAAACGCTTCTCCACTTTCCATTTTGTTGAAAATTTCATCGGCAACATAGGCCTGAACAAGAGGTTTTTGTTCAACAAGTTTGCTGTATGCTGCATCCCAATCATCTATATCAGTTGAGTTTATATCAATACCGAGAAGAAATTGAGCCGTTGCAAACGCATCACGAGGATTGTTATATTGCAATATGTTCCCTTTGTATTTGCTGTTATACATCAAATCCCACGAGCCTACATCTTCGGGGCTGACCTTTTTTGTGTTATAAATAACTCCAATCATCCCAACATTGTAAGGCACCGAAAACTTGTTTTCAGGGTCAAAATACAAGTTTTTATATTCTTCAAGAATGTTTTCATAATGAGGTACGTTGTTAAAATCAATTTCTTCAAGCATATCCTCACTGATAAGCCTTGCAATCATATAGTCCGACGGAATAACGATGTCATAACTTGTTCCACCGTTTTTGAGTTTTGTATACATATCTTCGTTTGTATCATAAGTTGTATAATTAATCTTTATTCCCGTTATTTCTTCAAAAAGAGCATTAACGTCAGTGGTATCATCTTTTCCGTCTGAAATATATTCACCCCAGTTGTAAACGTTAATCTGAGTGCCTTCCAAGCCCTTTGCAGCCTGAGCGAGATACTCAAATTCATCTTCTTCGGCAGATGCAAAAATACAAAAAGTGTTAACAAACAATAAAACAATCATAAAAACTGATAACAACTTTTTCATTCTGCCAGATCTCCCTTAATTTTTTTATCGTTTGATTTTTTTAAAACTATATTTTTCAAGAATAACAAAACAAGAATTGCAACGAACAAAACTGTTGACAACGCATAAACTGTCGGGTCAAATCGCTTTGTCATTGAATATATTTTCACAGGCAATGTCTGCCACGATGAACCTGTTACAAAATACGATATAACAAAGTCATCAATAGACAATGTTACTGCCATAAGAAAGCCTGTAATTATTCCTGTCTTGATTGAAGGTAAAACCACTTTAAAGAACGCTCTGACAGGAGTACATCCCAAGTCAGAAGCAGCTTCACTCAAAAACACATCCATCTGACGCAATTTTGGTAAAATGGAAAGAATAACATACGGAAGGTTGAATGTGATATGTGTTATCAGAAGAGTTGCAAAGCCTAAAACATTGCTTTGTTGCAAAAGTTTTCCCGAAAACACAAAAAGCAAAAGCATTGAAACACCTGTTACGATGTCAGGATTCATCATCGGCACATTTGTCACATTCATTACAGTATTTTTGATTTTTCTGTTTGAAAATTTCTCTATTCCTATTGATGCAAGAGTACCTATTATTGTTGAAATTGTTGCAGACAAAAACGCAATAATCAGCGAATTTGCAAGAGCTTTCATTATCTCGTTGTCGTGGATAAGTTCTTTGTACCACTTTAAAGAAAACCCTGTCATAACAGATGTACTTCTTGAACTGTTAAATGAGAATATTACCATCACTATGATAGGAGCATACAAAAAAATCATTATCAAGGCGGAATAAATTATGTTTAAAGCGTTTCTCTTTTTCATATCATTACCGCCCCCTCATCTTCGTTGCCGAATTTATTCATTATTGCCATACAAATCAAAATTAAAATCATCAGCACAAGTGCAATTGCTGAGCCGAGATGAGGATTATCGTTTTTAATAAACAAGCTTTCAATTATTTCGCCTATAAGGGCAATTTTTGAGCCACCGAGTTTCTGAGAAATAAAGAAAGTGCTTACAGATGGCACAAATACCATCGTTGCCCCCGAAACAATACCCGACCTGCTCAATGGCAAAATAACCCTGAAAAGTACATTCCTTTTGTTCACTCCAAGGTCATATGCTGTTTCAATTAAGCTTTTATCCATTTTTGACATCACCGAATAAAGTGGTAAAATCATAAACGGCAAA
>JAFOEP010000159.1 GCA_017380115.1 Clostridia bacterium
AGTGATTTATTTGCCGGGTTTGAAGCTGTCCTTCAGCAGTACACTGCGGTTGAAGACCAGGTGGTCGGCGTTGCTGTCACGGTTGTCGAAGCAGAAGTAGCCGACACGCATGAACTGGAAGGCGGGTGCGGTCTGGATGGTGCGGTCCTCACCCAGTGCGTCAAAGGCCTTGGCCTGTTCGACCATGGCGGCTTCGACCTTGCAGCCCTGCAGTACGGTCAGAGATTCGGGATTCAGGTAATCCATGAAGTCCTTTTCGCCGTTGTCGGGGTCAGCGTCAGTGAACAGATTGCCTTATCGTTGCACCTATTACTTTTGGTATTGCAGGAATTGTATGGTATCACAAAATCAGCAACAGAATCGGGGATGAGCTCAGAAGAAGAGGAATAAGTTTTTCTTTTGGTGCATCTGATTTCTGGCTTTGGAATGTAATCGGATCAATTATTGTTGTAGGTCCTTTTATTTATCTTCATAAGCTTCTTAAAGCAACAAATTTAATTTGTGCTGACTATAACGTCAAAGGATAATTTTTTTCTGAAATAAGCGTAGATGGTAAATTTGTTGTTTTTCATTTGACAAACCAATAGTAAAGTCGATATTTTTGCAAGTGCAAAAATATCGACTTTTTTGTTATGAAACTTTTTCAAGTTCACGTTTCATTTTTTCAATAATTCTTTTTTCAAGCCTTGAAATATAACTTTGAGAAATCCCAAGAATATCGGCGACCTCTTTTTGAGTGTATTCTTTTCCACCACCTATACCAAAACGCATTTTCATAATTGATTTTTCGCGTTCATTCAGGTTTTCAATAAAATCAATTAAAAGGTCATGCTCAACTTCTTTCTCAATCCCACGATTGACAACGTCAGCTTCACTTCCGAGAATGTCGGACAACAGAAGTTCGTTTCCGTCCCAATCAACATTTAGAGGTTCATCAATTGAAACCTCGGTACGTTGGTTGGTGGTTTTTCTCAGATGCATCAGAATTTCGTTTTCGATGCATCTTGATGCGTAAGTGGCAAGTTTTATATTCCTCTGAGGACTGAAAGTGTTGACGGCTTTTATCAGACCGATTGAACCGATTGAAACAAGGTCCTCAATGTTGGAGGTGGTGTTTTCAAATTTTTTTGCGATATAGACTACTAATCTTAAATTATGGACAATTAAAGTTTCTCTTGCACTTTCGTCACCTGAAACAATTCTGTTCATCAGTTCTTGTTCTTCTGATTTGGAAAGAGGGGGAGGGAGAGTTTCGGGTCCGTTTATATAGTGAATTTCCTGAGCCATAAGTCTGATTTCAAGTTCAGCAATCAGATTTGTTATTTTATTCTTTAATTTTAAAAATATATTATTCATTTTTTCCCCTTTCAAAGATTGCTCCATTCAGAAGAGCATCAAAATTTTCGTTTATGTATTTCTGAGATGTGTTTACAGCTATGTATACTTCATCTGTTTCATGCGTTTTATGATAGTCTTTAAGAATTACCCTGTCAGGACGAAAAGCAATCATGGTACTTTTTCCCGATACGGTTGAATAGTTTATCAGACGGACTTTTTTTCTCCATTCTTCATTCGTAATCAAATCAATTCTTTTGTTTTCCAATATATCTGTAATTTCTTCGGGTATCAGATTTCTGACAAAATTGCTTGTGCAGATAATGACCGGATATCCTGTGAAAAAGTCGGTCAGATTGTTGCCTGTGTCAAGCATTGCTTTGCCTGAAACTTTTTTTGAACAAGCTTCAACTGTTATGTCATATTTTAATGATAGCGGTGTTTTCTTTTTAAAAAATTTCTGAGCAATATATATTAAAATATAGCAAACAATGCTTGATATAATCAGAACAAAAATATTGACATCAAAATATATTGCAGAATTTATGTATACAAGTGAATCAGTCCTGAATATAATCCATATTGCACTCATCAGCCCTGCAAATAAAAACGTGGACATAAACAGAGTTAAAAAGTGTTTGAAATAAAATGACACTGTTTTGTAGCCAAATGTGATAAGTACAAGCGTCAATGCGATAAATGCTCTGAACAGAATTGAAAGTACTGCGTTCAACTGAGGCAAAAACACGCTCAACGAAAATAAACCTCCGACAAATGCACCTGCAAGAATACGGATTTTTCTGACTTTTGTTTTCATAATCAACGATGTTGTCAGAAGGAGAAAATAGTTTACGAAAATGTTGATGAATAACAGTATGTCAACATATATCACGTGCTTCATATCTTCACCTCATTGAGATTATAACTTGAAAACAAAAGAGAAAATGTCGAAAATACAGTAAAGTTAAAATTTAATTTTTTGTTGACTTTTAGTGGTTGTGGGGTTATAATAAAAACAATATATGAATATATGTTCATATATAACATTGAAAACGGAGAAAAAGTTATGAATGAAGATAAATGCATAAGAAAAGAAGAAATTGATATAAATGCTCTTTACGATTTGTCAGAGCTGTTCAAGGTTTTTGGTGATAGCACGAGAATCAGGATAATAAGTGTTTTGATGGATGGCGAGATGTGCGTTTATCACATTTCTGAAAATCTTGGGATGAATCAAAGTGCAATTTCACATCAGTTGAGAATACTTCGTTCAGCAGGACTTGTCAGACCTCGCAGAGATGGAAAAACAATTTATTATTCTCTTGATGATGAACACGTTGAAACTATTTTTAAAACAGGAATGGAACATATTTTGCATAAGCATAATGATTGAGAAAGAGACGGGGAGATTTACTGTGGATAAATCACATAATCATAAAAAACATAATCATAACGATACAGGATATAATCATAGCCACGATTGTCATTGTAATCACCACCATGAAGAAAGCTGCCACGAAAGTAGCTGCCATTGTGGACACGACCATAACCATAAATCGTCAGCTTTTGATTATATAATGATATCAATATCAGCGGTGTTGCTTTTAGTGAGTTTTATTCCTGCTATATGGCAACAAAGAACGGTATTTTATATTGTTCTTGCTGTTTCATCTTTGATGTCAGGATATAAAACATATCTTAAAGGCTTCAAGGAAATCAGAAAATTTGAAATCGGTGAACATTTTTTGCTTCTTATAGCTGTAATTTCTGCTTTTTGCATCGGGGAATGCAGAGAAGGTGCGGCAGTATCCTTGTTTTTTGCAATAGGTGAAATATTTGAAGGTCTTGCAAACAAAAAATCAGAAAAATCATTGAGAAAGCTTTCTGAAATAAAAACAGACAAGGCAAACGTACTCAAAGACGGTATGGACTATGAAACAGTTGACGTGTCTGAAATCAGAGTTGGCGACAAAATTGTTGTATTGCCGTTTGAAAGAGTACCGGTTGATTGTTGTGTGATTGAGGGTTCAAGTTATGTTGATACAAGTGCTGTAACAGGAGAAAGCTTGCCCGTTGAAACTTATGAGGGTAGAGAAATTTACAGTGGGTCATTAAACGGTGAGGGCAGATTTGTTGCACAGGTGCTTAAAAGCGCTGAAGAATCTGTTGCGGCAAGAATTGTTGAACTTGCAAAAAATAATGCAAAAACAAAAAGTAAATCAGAGAAGCTTATTACCCGATTTGCGAAATATTACACCCCGATTGTTATTGTTCTGGGAATTCTGATTGCAACAATTCCGGCGTTGATAACGGGTGAATGGACAAAATGGATTAAAAGCGGACTTGTATTTATTGTTGCGTCTTGTCCGTGCGCATTGGTTATTTCTGTGCCTTTGAGCTTCTTTTCGGGAATCGGACTCGCTTCAAAAAATGCAATTATTATAAAAGGCGGAAAATATATTGAAAACCTTTCAAAAGCAAGTGTTGTTTGTTTTGACAAAACAGGAACATTGACAGATGGAAAGTTAAAAGTCAGCAAATTTGAAACATTTAACGGATTTGATGAAGAAACCGTCAGAAGATATGCTTTTGACAGCGAAAAATCAAGCGTACATCCTCTTGCTGTTGCAATAAAATCTTTTTGCGAAAAAAGTGAAGATATAATTGAAGAGCTGAAAGAATATCCCGGACAGGGAACAAAAATCAAAGTTATGGGCAATGAGATTCTTTGCGGGTCAAAAAGATTTATGGAACTTAATGAGATAAAAGTCGAAGGCTTATACAATGTATATCTGAGCGTCAATGGCGTGTTGGCCGGTGCGTTTAAAATTGAAAGCAGCATAAGAGAAGACAGTATACAGGCAATTGAAGAGATGAGAAAGTCGGGTATTGAGAAACTTTATATGCTCACCGGCGACAGTAATGAATCAGCAAAATATGTCAGCGAAAGGTGTAACCTTGATGGATATTTCAGTGAACTTTTGCCGGAGGATAAAACTGATATTCTCAAAAAGGTACAAAATGAGAACGGTAAAACGGTTTATGTCGGTGACGGAATAAACGATGCACCTGTGATAGCGTCAAGCGATGTAGGAGTTGCAATGGGACTTGGAAGTGACGTCGCAATCGAAACGGCAGATATG